>NZ_CALAGI010000141.1 GCF_937891315.1 uncultured Amaricoccus sp.
CGCCCCCGTCACCGATTTCAGGAACGCTCGCCTGCCCTTCACGCGGAATACTCCTTACAATGGCACTCACTCTGGCCGGGGTCCCGGGCCACGGTCCCGCCCGCGCGGGATCGCATGGCCGAGGCGCAGGCGCGCGCAATCCCGCCATGCACTACTTCGGCGACCCAGCCCGGCCATTGAACGGATTTTCTCCGATCTTGTAAAGCGCCTCGCGCATCGGCCTTCCCGCGTGCGCGCGCGGGAAATTCGGCACGGTCGAGCCGCGCGCCGGCAACGGCTTGACCTCCGGTCCATCAGGTCCAGCCGCGTGAAGAACGACAGGAAGATCGTTTTTCCGCGCCGCGGCCGCTTCCCGCGCCTCGGTTCGCGCTGGCGGCCTTTGCGCTGCTCCGCGAGGTCCATATGCGCTCCACGCCGCGAAGAACGCCGCCGCGGCGGTGCTGACGGCGGCGGTGATCTCCCAGACACTTTGAGGCACCGACTGAATTGTCGTTGACTCCCCCAGCCCCGAAAACACGAAGGGCCGCCAACCGGCGGCCCTCGTAAGCTATTCCATCAGCTTGTCTATTCTGGAGCGGGCGAAGAGATTCGAACTCTCGACCCTAACCTTGGCAAGGTTATGCTCTACCCCTGAGCTACGCCCGCTTCCTTGGGACGGGGGTATACACAGGAGCCCGCGGCGATGACAAGGGCGAAAGCGCGGGAATTTCGCGCACGACGATGAGACGCCGCGGATCAGCGGATTTCGATGTCGAGGTCGCCGAGGCCGGCGATTTCGGCATGGAGCAGGTCGCCAGACGCGACGGCGCCGACGCCGGCGGGGGTGCCGGTGAAGACGAGGTCGCCGGCGGCGAGTTCGAAGAGGCTGGACAGCGCGGAAATCGCCTCGGGCACGGACCAGATCATGTCGGCGAGGTCGCCGCGCTGGCGGAGATCGCCGTTCTGGCGGAGCGTGATGGCGCCGGCGCGGGGATGGCCGGGCAGGGCGGAGACCGGGACGATCGGACCACAGGGCGCCGAGCCCTCGAAGGCCTTCGCGGCCTCCCAGGGGCGGCCGGCCTTCTTGGCGGCGGCCTGCAGGTCGCGGCGCGTCATGTCGAGCCCGACGGCGTAGCCGAAGATCAGCGCCTCGGCGGCGGCGACGGGAATGTCGCGCCCGCCTCCGGCCAGCGCGACCACGAGCTCCACCTCGAAATGCACGTCGCCGCTCAGCGGCGGATAGTCGAACACGCCGTCCAGAACGAGGTTGTCGGGATTCTTCTGGAAGAAGAACGGCGGTTCGCGGTCCGGGTCGTGGCCCATTTCGCGCGCATGATCGGCGTAGTTGCGGCCGACGCAATAGATCCGGCGGACCGGAAACAGCGTGTCGGAACCGGCGACCGGCACGACGGGACGCGGCGCGGGCGGGAAGATGTACCGTTGCTGGGGCATGGTCATGGGCGGCCTCCTTCCGGTCGGACTATTCGACGAAGCGCACGGCCCCGATATAGGGCAGGTTGCGGTTGCGTTGGCCGTAGTCGATGCCATAGCCGACGACGAACTTGTCAGGGATCTCGAAGCCGATCCAGCGCGCGGCGACGGCGCGCTCGCGTCGCGATGGCTTGTCGAGCAGCGCGCAGATCTCGAGGCGCGCGGGGTGGCGGGTGCCGAGGATCTCGCGCACATGGCCGAGAGTATTTCCGGTGTCGATGATATCCTCGACGACCAGCACGTCGCGGCCTTCGATCTCGCCGCGCAGATCCTTCAGGATGCGCACCTCGCGGCTCGAGACGGTGGCGTCGCCATAGGAGGAGGCTTCGAGGAAATCGACCTCGATCGGCAGGTCGATCTCGCGCACGAGATCGGCGATGAAGACGAACGAGCCGCGCAAGAGCCCGATCACCACCAGCTTGTCGGTGCCGGCGTAGAAATCGGTGATCTCGCGCGCCAGCGCCTCGACCCGGGCGGCGATCGCCTTGGCCGAGATGAGCTCGTCGATCACGTAGGGGCGCGCGGTCATCAGGCGTGGAACCCTTGCGTGCGGGATGGCGGGCTGGTTTGGACTTGTGCCGGAAGGTCTCCTGTTGTCAATCTCGGCGCTCCGAAAAACCGGAACAGGCAGGGATGACGGGGGCGCCATGACCACCCACGCGGAAAAGCGGGTCATGCCGTACAGCGCCGAGCAGATGTATGGATTGATCGCCGACGTGCCGCGATATCCGGAATTCCTGCCCTGGTGCGCGGCGGCGCGGCCGCGCGCGCGGCGGTCGTTGCCGGACGGTACCGGCGAGGTGATGGACATCGATCTCGTGATTTCCTTCAAGGTGTTCCGCGAGCGGTTCGGCAGCCGGGTCACGCTGCGGCCCGAGGCGCGGGAGATCGAGGTCGAATATCTCGACGGTCCGTTCAAGTACCTGCGAAATCACTGGAAATTCGTTCCTCTTGGGCCGGACTCATGCGAGGTGGATTTCTTCGTCGATTTCGAATTCAAGTCGGTGATCCTGCAGAAGCTGATCGGACTGGTCTTCACCGAGGCGATGCACCGCGTGGTCCGGGCCTTCGAGAAACGGGCGGAGGATCTCTACGGGAAGGGCTGAGCGACGCGGGCTGTCGATCGCCGCCCGGGTCGCGTCACTTTTCCCTGGACGGTGGATGGAGCGCCGCGAAAACGCCGAAAGCGACAGCGATGGCCAGGATGGACAGCGGCTTGGCCAGCATCTGCCACGACCCGCCGTGGCTCTCGGGGAGGTCAGTCGCGAAATCCACGAGAAGATAGAGCAGGATGACCTCGACCAGCGTGCTCTTCAATTCGCTTACGTTGTTGATGCGCATCCAGGCCGGCAGCCGATCCCAGCCGGGCAGGCTCTGGTCGAAGACGAAGCCGAAGGTGATCGCATAGGCGAAGGTCACCAGTACGATACCGAACAGGAAAGCGTCGGTCGCGTGCATGACGGAGGCGATGATCAGGGGGCGATCCTCGCCTGCCATCAGGGCGAGCGCCGCGTGGAAAACCTCGGCCATGCCTTCCCACAACAGCAGCGTCGCGCCGACCGCCGCCCCGAAGGAGGCAATGAGCATGACGAACCGTAGTGACAGAATGGCATGGAGCACTCGCGGTTCCTGACATCGCTGTTGAACTGCGCAATTTCCGGGTCGGCGTGTCGACTGGGCCCGCTTTGAAAATTGCTACAACTGGCGACTGTAGCAAGGAGCCCGCTGGCCTGACAACGAAAACCGACGCATTGACGTGCGGTCAGACCGGCGCGAGAAGCGCCCGAAGCGCGAGGGCGAGTGCGGCGCGGGTGCTCTCGAACCGGACGCGGGCGCGGCCGAGCGGACCGAAATCGTGGCGCTCGGCGTCGGTGCCGGCCGCGGTGGCGGCGGCGAACCAGACCAGCCCCTCGGGTTTCGCCTCGGACGCGCCGGGGCCGGCGACGCCTGTGATGGCGATGGCGAGCTCGACCCCGGAGGCGGCGCGCGCGCCCTCGGCCATGGCGCGGGCGACCTCTTCGGACACCGCGCCGTGCCGCGCGATGAGTTCGGGCGGAACGCCGATCATCTCGGTCTTGGCCGCGTTGGAATAGGTAACATAGCCCCGGTCGAAGACGTCGGACGATCCGGCGATCTCGGTCAGGGCGGCCCCGACCATGCCGCCGGTGCAGCTCTCGGCCGTGGCGATGTGCCAGCCGCGGACGCGGGCGGTGGCGAGGACCCGGGTCGCGAGATCCTCGGTCACATCAGTGCCCCGTGGGCGATCGCGGCGGCGATGGCGACGCAGACCGCCGCGAGAACGCCGGCGAGCACATCGTCCAGCATGACGCCCATCGGCCCGTGCCGCCGGTCGGCCCAGGAGACCGGCCAGGGTTTCCAGATATCGAAGAGGCGGAACATCAGGAAGCCGCCGACCCATCCGGGCCAGGGAAAGACATGCGGCGCGGCGCCGGCGAACCAGAGGCCGGCGGAGAGCGGGAAAAGGGCGATCCACTGGCCGACGACCTCGTCGACGACGATCTCGGACGGATCCTGATCGGCGGCGCCCGCGATCTCCCGGGCGGTGGCCCAGTAGCCG
Source organism: uncultured Amaricoccus sp. (assembly GCF_937891315.1). Taxonomy (GTDB): domain Bacteria; phylum Pseudomonadota; class Alphaproteobacteria; order Rhodobacterales; family Rhodobacteraceae; genus Amaricoccus. The sequence goes on from NZ_CALAGI010000141.1 coordinate 4,049, forward strand.
ACGCCAAACATCAGGAGCGTCGCGAGGCAGAGCAGGGGAAAGCCGCCGAGCCAATGCAGCGCGTAGGCGAGCGGCAGGGCGGCGAGCGACCCCCAGGTTCCGGGGCCGGGCCGCAGCAGTCCGACGCCGCCGAAGGTGGCGATCAGCCGGGTCACGCGCGCACCAGAGTCGCGGTGGCGAGGGCCGCGATCCCCTCGCCGCGGCCGGTGAAGCCCAGTCGTTCCGAAGTGGTGGCCTTGACGCTGACCCGGTCGGTCTCGACGCCGGCGATGCGGGCAAGCTCGGCGCGCATCGCCGGCGCGTGCGGCCCGACCTTCGGCGCCTCGCAGACGAGGGTGCAGTCGAGATGGCTGACGGCATAGCCGCGGGCACCGGCGCGCTCCACCGCCTTGCGCAGGAAGATCTCCGAGGCCGCGCCCTTCCAGGTCGGGTCGGAGGGTGGGAACCATTGGCCGATATCGCCCTCGGCCAGCGCGCCGAAGATCGCGTCGGTCAGCGCATGCATGCCGACATCCGCGTCGGAATGGCCGACGAGGCCGCGGTCGAAGGGCAGGGTGACGCCGCAGAGCGTCACCCTGTCGCCGGGGCCGAAGGCATGGACATCGTAGCCGTTGCCGGTGCGCACATCGACCGTGGCGGGCCGGGCGCGCATCTGCGCCTTGGCCCGGACGAGATCCTCCGGCGTGGTGATCTTGAAGTTCGCCTCCGTCCCCGGGACCACGGCGACCTCGAGACCCGCCGCGCGGGCGATGGCGACGTCGTCGAGCGCGTCGCCGATCTCGGCCCGATGCGCGGCGAGAATGGCGGCGAAGCGAAAGCCCTGCGGCGTCTGGGCGCGCCAGAGATCGGCGCGCGGCACCGGGTTACGCGCCGAACCGGCCTCGCCCTGCCAGAGCGCGTCCACCACGGGCAGGGCGGGGAAGGCGCCGGCCGTTCTGTCGAGCGCGTCGAGTACGCCCGCCACGGTCTCGACCGCGACGAAGGGCCGGGCCGCGTCATGGATCAGCACGCGGTCCGGCGGATCGGCCGCGAGCGCCTCGAGTCCCCGCAGCACGGATTCGCGCCGGCTGCCCGCGCCCGGGACCGGCGGCGCCAGTCGCGGGTCGTCGAGCCGCGCCGTCGCCGCGTCATAGAGCGCGCGGTCGTCGGGATGGATGACGATGGTGAGGGACTCAAGCTCGGGCAGGGCGAGCAGCGCGCGCGCCGACCGGCAAAGGACGGTTTCGTCGCCGAGATCGAGATACTGCTTCGGGATCGCGCCGCCGAGACGGTGCCCGCGTCCGGCCGCCACGATCAAACCCGCGGTGCGCATGTTTCTTTCCTAGGCAATTCGACAGCCGCATATAAGGCGGAAGCCACGACCTTAACAATCCCGGCATGGGCGCGCTTGCCTTGGTGGCATCGCTTTGTTAATGATTGACCGGGATGCACACGGTTTAATCATATGATTGTCAATTTGAGTCGCATAGGCGCGTGCTCGCCCGTTTTTCTGGCACCGATGGCCGGCATCACTGATCTGCCGTTCCGGAACTTGGCTCGGCGCCTCGGCGCGGGTCTCGTCGTGTCGGAAATGGTGGCCAGCGCCGACATGGTCAATGCGCGGCCGGGCGTCCGGGCCAAGGCCGAGCTCGGCCTCGGGGCCGAGGGCACGGCGGTGCAGCTCGCCGGGCGGGAGCCGCGCTGGATGGCCGAGGCGGCGCGGATCTGCGCCGGGCAGGGCGCCCGCGTCATCGACATCAATTTCGGTTGTCCGGCGAAGAAGGTGACGAACGGGCTTTCCGGATCGGCCCTGATGCGCGACCCGGACCTCGCACTGCGGCTGGTCGAGGCGGTGGTCGGCGCGGTCGATGTACCAGTCACCATCAAGACCCGGCTCGGATGGGACAGCGACGCCCTGAACGCGCCGGAAATCGCGGCGCGCGCCGAGGCGGCCGGCGTCGCCATGGTCACGGTGCATGGGCGCACCCGCTGTCAGTTCTATCAGGGCGCGGCGGACTGGTCGGCGATCGCGGCGGTGAAGCGCGCGGTCGGCGTTCCCGTGGTCGCCAACGGCGATATCCTCGACGCGGCGACGGCGCGGCGTGCGATGGCGCTCAGCGGTTCCGACGCCGTGATGATCGGGCGCGGCGCGCGGGGGGCGCCGTGGTTGCCGGGGCAGGTGGCGGCGATGCTGGCCGGACGGCCGGTTCCGGAGGCGCCGCGTGGCGCGGCTCTGGCCGAGCTGATGCTCGAGCATTACGATGCGATGCTGAGCTTTTATGGTCGCGACATCGGCGTGCGCGTCGCCCGGAAGCATCTCGGCTGGTATCTGGACCGCGTGCCCGGCGCCGCCGCGCTGCGCATCCGGGTGGTCGCGGCGACTGATCCGGCCGCGGTGGTTGCCATGATCGCGCGCGAACTGCGCGACTGCGCCTTCGACATGCCGCGCGAGGCGGCGGCGTGATCGCGGCGGCGTTCGAGACGCTCTGGAGCGCGATCCCGTATCCGGCCCTGGTGCTGGACGCGGCCGACAATATCCTCACGGCGAATCCCGCCACCGAAAGCTTCGGCGCCACGTCGCTGCGTCAGATGTCCGGCCGGCCGATCGCGAAATTCCTCGGCTCCGACAGCGCGGTGCTGGAGGTGATCAAGCAGGCGCGTCGCAATGGTGTCTCGGTGGCACAGTACAATGTGATGGTCGGCTGGGCCGAACAGCCGCCGCAGTTGCAGGACGTGCACGCGACGCCGCTGCACGAGAGCAATGGCGAGCTGCTGCTGCTGATGCATCCGCAGGGAATGGCGGACAAGATGGACCGGAGCCTGAGCCATCGTTCGGCGGCCCGTTCGGTCACCGGCATGGCGGCGATGCTGGCGCACGAGATCCGCAATCCTCTGGCTGGCATCTCCGGCGCGGCGCAGCTGCTTGAGATGGAGGTGGGCGAGGCCGACCGCGAATTGACCGAGCTCATCCAGGCCGAGGCGGCGCGGATCGGCAAGCTCGTCGACAGGGTCGAGCAGTTTGGCGATCTACGACCGGCGCAGCGGCGGCCGCTCAATATCCATGATGTGCTCGACCGGGCTCGGCGGGCGGCCCAGGCCGGCTTCGCGGCCCATGCGCGCTTCAGCGAGGAATACGACCCCTCGCTGCCGCCGACCGCCGGCGACCCCGACCAGCTGCTTCAGGTGTTCCAGAATCTGATCAAGAACGCGGCCGAGGCGATACCGCGGGTCGGGGGCGCGATCGCGATCGCCACGGCGTTCCGGCCCGGGGTCAAGATGGTGCGGCCGGGCCGACAGAGCGAGAGCCTGCCGCTGCTCGTCACCATCACCGACAACGGGCCGGGGATCCCGGAAAACCTGATCCGCGACGTGTTCGATCCCTTCGTCAGTTCCAAGGTGAACGGCACCGGGCTCGGCCTGTCACTGGTCTCGAAATTCATTTCGGACCATGGCGGCGTCGTCGAATGCGACAGCCGGCCGGGCCGGACGCGATTCAGGGTGCGACTGCCCGTCTGGCGTGAAATCGCGGGCGCGGAGGAGTAGGGCATGGAAGGGACCATCCTGGTCGCGGACGATGATCGCACCATCCGCACGGTGCTGGCCCAGGCATTGACCCGGGCCGGCTGCCGGGTCCGCGCGACCGGCACCGCCTCGACGCTCTGGCGCTGGATCGAGGAGGGCGAGGGCGACGTCGTCGTCACCGACGTGATGATGCCCGACGGCGACGCGCTCGACCTGCTGCCGGCGATTCGCAAGAAGCGCCCGGACCTGCCGGTCATCGTGATGAGCGCGCAGAACACGGTCATGACGGCGATCCGCGCGGCCGAGGTCGGCGCCTACGAATATCTGCCGAAACCGTTCGACCTGAAGGAAGTGCTGGGTCAGGTCGCGAAGGCGCTGAACCAGAAGTCGCGGCGCCTGCCGGCGGTCGAGGACGAGCCGGCGCAGCGCGAGGACAACCTGCCGCTGATCGGACGCAGCCCGGCGATGCAGGAAGTCTACCGCATTCTCGCGCGGCTGATGAACACCGACCTCGGGGTGATGATCAACGGCGAGAGCGGGACGGGCAAGGAGCTGGTCGCCCGGGCCCTGCACAATTTCGGCCTGCGCAAGAACGGGCCGTTCGTCGCCATCAACATGGCCGCGATCCCGCGCGACCTGATCGAGAGCGAGCTTTTCGGCCACGAGAAGGGCGCCTTCACCGGCGCGGATCGGGCGATGGCCGGCAAGTTCGAACAGGCCAAGGGCGGCACCTTGTTTCTCGACGAGGTTGGCGACATGCCGCTCGACGCGCAGACCCGCCTCCTGCGCGTGCTGCAGGAGGGCGAATTCACCCGCGTCGGCGGCCGAGACCTGCAAACCGCCGACGTGCGCATCATCGCGGCGACGCATCAGGATCTGCGCAGCCTGATCAACGAGGGACGGTTCCGCGAGGATCTGTTCTATCGGCTGAACGTGGTGCCGATCCGTCTGCCGCCGCTGCGCGAACGGCTGGACGACGTGCCGGATCTCGCGCGGGCCTTCCTGCGCAAGGCCGAGACCGAGGGCCTGCCGCGCAAGACGATCTCGAAGGAGGCGCTGGACATCCTGAAGAAGCAGGAGTGGACCGGCAATGTGCGCGAGCTCGAGAATCTGATGCGGCGGCTCTGCGTGCTCTGCCCCGACGACGTGATCTCGGGCACGGTGATGGCGCAGGAGATTTCCGCCCGCCCGAGCTCGGCGGCGAGTCCTCAGGGCACGCAGCCGCAGCGGCTCGCGCATGCGATCGAGGCGCATCTGCGGCGCTATTTCGACCTGCATGGCGACAGCCTGCCCCCCGATGGGCTCTATGACCGGATCCTGAAGGAAATGGAGCTGCCATTGATCGCGCTCAGCCTCTCGGCGACGCGCGGAAATCAGGTGCGCACGGCGGAACTGCTCGGCATCAATCGGAACACCTTGCGAAAAAAGATCAAGGATCTCGACATTAGAGTGACACGTGGCAAGAGAATGATGTAAGACGGCAACAGTCGAGCCGGAAAAGCGTCACATCAGAATGCGCTCCCACACCCTGACTCTCGTCGGACACCGTCTGGCGCGCTGGCGTTCAAACCGCAAGGTTTACGCCGTCGCGTTCTGGGTGATGGTGGCGCTGGCGCCGATCCTGGCACTCGCCACCTTCGCGGTTCTGGGCGAGATGGAATGGCTTGGCGGTGGCCGGCCGCTTCGCGTCATCCTGCTCGCCGATTTCGTCTATGCGCTCGTCGTCGCGGGCTTCGTCGCCCGGCGGCTGGCCGAGATGATCGCCGCCCGGCGGCGTGGCTCGGCGGGCTCGAACCTGCATCTGCGGCTGGTGCGGTTCTTCACCCTCATCGCGCTGATCCCCACGATCATCGTCGCGGTCTTCGCCGCGATCACGCTCAATTTCGGTCTCGAAGGCTGGTTCTCGGACCGGGTGCGCAACGTGGTCTCGAACTCGCTCGCCGCGGCGCAGGCATACGAGGACGAGCATCGCGTCACCCTGCAGACCGATGCGAGGACCTTGGCGCGGTTCCTCGACGATCAGAAGGCGCGCTACCCGCTGCTGTCCGGCGGACAGTTGCGCGAACTGCTGACCCGCGGCCAGTTGCAGATGCAGCGCGCGTTGCCAAAGGCCTATGTCATCGACGGCGACCGTGAGTTGCGGGCGCGGGGCGAGCGCAGCTATCTCTTCGACTACAGCCCACCGACCCCGGAGGAGGTCGAGCGCGCGCGGAATGGCGAGGTGGTCGTCATCCAGGACTGGAAGAACAACGAGTTCCGGGCGCTGCTGAAGCTCGACGCCTTCGCCGACTATTTCCTCTATGTCAGCCGCGACGTGGACGGCAAGATCCTGAGCCTGCTCGACGATACCAAGGAGACCGTCACCCTCTACCAGCAGCTGGAGGCGGACCGCGGGCGCATGGTCTTCGAGTTCGCGCTGATCTATCTCGGCTTCGCGCTCGCGGTGATCCTGACCGCGATGTGGATGGGCCTCTGGTTCGCCGAGCGGCTGGCGCGCCCCGTCGGCCGACTGGCCGGCGCGGCCGAGCGGGTGGGCCAGGGCGATCTCGACGTTCGGGTGCACGAGGAGGAGGGCGAGGACGAGATCGCGCTGCTCGGACGGACCTTCAACGAGATGACCAGGCAGGTGAAGAACCAGCGCGACGCGCTGATCGCCGCGAACGAGGAAACCGAACGGCGCCGGCGGCTGTTTGACTCCGTGCTGTCGGGCGTCACGGCCGGTGTGGTCGGTCTCGACGGCCTCGGCCGGATCGAGATGCTGAACGCCGCCGCCGCCGGCCTTCTGGGGCTGAACCCGGCCGAGGCGATCGACCGGCCGCTGACCGAGGCGGTCCCGGAGTTCGAGGGCCTGCTGGAGCGGCTCGATACCCGCAAGGCGCCCGTCACCCAGGCCGAGGTGCGGCTGCGCCGCGACAGCCGCGAGCGCGATCTCCTGGTGCGGATCGCCGCGCGCGTCGCGGGCGATGGCGCGCTCGAGGGCTATGTCGTTTCCTTCGACGACGTGACCGACCTTGTCATGGCGCAGCGCATGGCCGCCTGGGGCGACGTCGCCCGGCGCATCGCTCACGAGGTCAAGAATCCGTTAACACCTATTCAACTCTCGGCCGAGCGCCTGCGGCGGAAGTTCGGGCCGATGGTCGGGGACCAGCGCGCGAGCCTTGAGCAGTATGCCGACGTGATCGTGCGCCAGACCAATGACTTGCGACGCATCGTCGACGAGTTTTCCAAGTTTGCACGGATGCCCGCGCCTGATCGAAAACCCCTGGATCTGGGCAAGCTTCTGGGCGAGGCGGTGCTTCTGCAGGAATCCGCTCGTCCGGATATCAACTACGTTCTGACATTGCCCGACCACGCCGTTTTGGCGCATCTCGATGGCACGATGATAAATCAGGCCCTGACGAACCTGCTGAAGAACGCCGCGGAGGCCATCGACGACCGGGCGGAGGCCCGCCACGCCGAGCGGAAGGAGATCCGGGTCGCGCTGACCAGCGACGAGGAAGCGCTCACCATCGACATCCAGGACAATGGCGCCGGGCTGCCCGACGAGCCGGCGCGGCTGTTCGAACCCTACGTGACGCACCGGGCCAAAGGCACCGGCCTCGGCCTGCCGATCGTCAAGAAGATCGTGGAGGAACACGATGGAACCCTGGAACTGAAGCCGGCCCCGATCTTCGATGGCGCCATGGGCGCCGGCGCCTGGGTCCACATGGTCCTGCCGCGCGCCTTGCCCGACCGGCACTGGGAAAGCGACGAAAAAAGCAAGATTAGCACCAAGTTGAGAGAGAGCATGTGATGACCGACATCCTGGTGGTAGATGACGAGCGAGACATCCGCGCCCTGATCGCCGATATCTTGCAGGACGAAGGCCACGGGGTCCGCATGGCCGCCGAGAGCGACGCGGCACTCGCCGAGATCAATACGGCGGCGCCGGATCTCATCATTCTCGATATCTGGTTGAAAGACAGCCGACTCGACGGGATCGACATCCTGAAGCGCGTAAGGCGCGACAATCCCGCGATTCCGGTGGTGATAATCTCCGGGCACGGCAATATCGAGATCGCGGTCGCCGCGATCAAGCAGGGCGCCTACGACTTCATCGAAAAGCCCTTCAATATCGACCAGTTGCTGGTGGTTGTGACGAGGGCGCTCGAAACCTCCCGGCTGCGGCGCGAGAACGCGGCGCTGCGCGGCCGCGAGACCACGAACACCTCGATGATCGGCTCCAGCGCGGCGTTTCGCGGGCTGAAGGGCCAGCTCGACAAGGTGGCGCGGACCAACAGCCGCGTCATGTTGAGCGGCCCGGCCGGTTCGGGCAAGGAAGTCGCCGCGCGCTGGATCCATCGCAACAGCGACCGCGCCAAGGGCCCGTTCGTGACGGTGAATTCGGCCTCGATCGGCGCCGACCAGATGGAGGAAGTGCTGTTTGGCCGTCAGGGCACCGACCGCGGGGTCGAGCCCGGGTTGCTCGAGCGGGCGCATACCGGCGTGCTCTTCTTCGACGAGATCGCCGACATGCCGCCGGGCACGCAGTCGAAGATCCTGAGGGTGCTGGTCGACCAGGCATTCCAGCGCGTCGGCGGTGGTGACACGGTGCGGGTCGATGTGCGGGTGATCTCCGCCACCACGCGCGACCTCTCGCGGGAAGTCGCGGCGGGGCGTTTCCGCACCGAGCTCTTCCACCGGCTGAACGTGGTGCCGGTCTCGGTGCCGGGGCTCGAGGCGCGGCGCGAGGACATTCCCGACCTCGCGCGGCACTTCCTGGCCGAGCTCAGCGCGAGCCAGGGCCTCGCCCCGCGGCCGCTGTCGGCCGAGGCCGAGGCGCAACTGCAGACCATGCGCTGGCCCGGCAATGTCCGCCAGCTGCGCAACGCGCTCGAACGGGCGCTGATCCTCGGCGCGGACCATGGGCCGATCGAGCCTGAGGAATTGATCCCCGAGACACAGGCGAATGGCGCGGCGGCGGGCGGAATGCTCGGCGCCGCCTTCGCCGGCCTCGCCCTGCGCGAAGCGCGCGAGATGTTCGAGCGGGAGTACCTCATCGCCCAGATCAACCGGTTCGGCGGCAATATCTCGCGGACGGCGAGCTTCGTTGGAATGGAGCGCTCGGCCTTGCATCGCAAGCTCAAATCGCTGAACGTCATCTCCGCTGGCCGCAACGGCCGGACCGAGGACGCCGAGGAGCACGTCTGACAATCTGACCGATTGACGGGGCATCGGCGCCGGAGCTCAAGGCGACGGCATGAAGATCATCATCTGCGGCGCGGGCCAGGTTGGCGGGCAGATCGCCCGGCATCTCGCGCGCGAGGAAGGCAGCGGTAGCGTCACGGTGGTCGATAGCGACCCCGCGCTGGTGCGCCGGCTGACCGACGCCTACGACGTCGGCGGCATCACCGGCTTCGCCTCTCATCCCGACATCCTGGAGCAGGCGGGCGCGCGCGACGCCGACATGGTGATCGCGGCGACGCAGTCGGACGAAGTGAACATGGTCGTCTGCCAGGTGGCGCATTCGATCTTCGCCGTGCCGCGGAAGATTGCCCGGCTGCGCTCGCAAGCCTACCTCGACGCGGTCTATTCCGATCTCTACCGCACGGGTCATCTGCCGATCGACGTGGTGATCTCGCCGGAGTTCGCCGTGGCCGAAGCCGTGACCCAGCGGCTGGCCGCGCCCTCGGCCTTCGATATCCAGAGCTTTCTCGATGGCGCGGCGCAGCTGATCGGCGTCTCGCTCGATGGCGCCTGCGCGGTGCTGAACACCTCGCTGCGCCAGCTGAGCGAACTTTTCTCGACGTTGCGGGTGGTGGTGGTCGGTGTGCGGCGGGCCGAGCGCCTGTTCGTGCCGGAGCCGGAGGACCAGCTGTTCGTCGGCGATCAGATCTATGCGATCGCGGCCAGCGAGGACGTGCCGCGGGTGATGGACGTCTTTGGCAAGACCCGTCTCGGCGTCGATCGGGCGCTGATCATCGGCGCCGGGAACATCGGGCTGCACGTGGCCCGCCGCCTGGAGGAAGCCCAGGGCCGGAAGGTGCGGCTGAAGATCATCGAGCGCAACCGCGCGCGGGCGGAATTCGCCTCGGACAGCCTGAAGCGGACGGTTGTCCTGCAAGGCGACGGGCTCGATCTCGATCTGCTGGAGGAGGCTGGCGTCTCGACGAGCGACGCCGTGCTGGCGCTGACCGACGACGACAAGACCAACATCCTCGCCTGCGTGCGCGCCAAGACCGAGGGCGCCAAGCTGACCGTGGCGCTGGTCAATGATCCGTCGCTGATCGGGTTGATCGCGCCGATGGGGATCGACGCCTATGTGAACCCGCGCTCGACCACGGTCTCGTCGATCCTGCGCTATGTCCGGCACGGCCGGATCCGCGCGGTCTATTCGATCGGCGACGCGGACGCGGAGGTGATCGAGGCACAGGTGCTCGGCACATCGCCGATCGCGGGCAAGCTCGTCCGCGACGCCGATCTGCCAGCGGCCGCGCTGTTCGGGGTCATCCGCAAGAAGGATCAGGTGATGGTGCCAAGGGGGGACACGCGTCTGGCCGAGGGCGACCTGCTCACCATCTTCGCCATGCGCGGCTCGGTCGCCGAGGTGGAACGGTTGTTCCAGGCCGGCCTGGACTTCTTCTGAACCCGAATGGGCCTGCTCCGCCGCTTTCCGGGTTTCATCATTCTCCTGATGATCTCCTCGGCCCTGATGGCGGCGCCGGCCCTGCACGCGGCGCGACTGGAGGATTGGCCGACGGCGCGCGTCTTCGCCGACCACGCGCTGTTTCTGCTGGCCTTGTCGGTCATTCTCGGACTCGCGACCATGAACCGGGTCCCGCGCAGCGTGGCGCGCTATCACCTCGTCACGCTCCTTCTCGCCTTCGCGCTGATCCCGGTGGCGCTGGCGGCGCCAGTCGAGGCGCTGGTGCCCGGCCTCTCCTTCGGCCGTGCCTATTTCGAGATGCTCTCCTGCCTTACCACCACCGGGGCGAGCCTGTTCGAACGGAACACCGAACTGCCCGAGCCCCTGCATTTCTGGCGTGCGTTGGTCGGCTGGATGGGCGGTTTGCTCGTTCTGGTCACGGCCTTCTCGATCCTCGCACCACTCAATCTCGGGGGATTTGAGCTTCGGCTGGGCGGCGGCGCGGTGGAAAGCCGGCACAGCGCCACCGTCGAGGAGGCGGGTCGGCGCATCGCCCGCTTCACCCGGGTCATCGCCCCGATCTATGGCGGGCTGACCGGCGCGCTGGCGCTGGCGCTGATCTTCGCGGGGGACCGGCCGTTCATCGCGATCTGCCATGCCATGAGCACACTCTCGACCAGTGGCATCTCGCCCGTCGGCGGGTTGTCGGGCGGTCAGTCGGGCTTCCTCGGCGAACTCGCCATCGCGATCTGCCTGCTGCCCGCCGTCTCGCACCATATCCTCGGCTATGAGCGGCGTCGGCGGACCATGCCGAATCCGCGCGATCCCGAACTCGAGCTCATGCTGATCACGGTATCGGCCGTGACCCTGCTCTTGTTCCTGCGCAGCTATATCGGCGCGGCCGAGATAGACCGTCAGGGCAATCTGCTGGCTTCCGCCAAGGCGATCTGGGGCGGGATGTTCACGACCCTGTCGTTCCTGACCACGACCGGCTTTGCCAGCAACGACTGGCGCACCATGCAGCTCTGGTCGAACATGCCCTCGCCGGGCGTCATCCTGATGGGCGTCGCGGTGATGGGTGGTGGCGTCGCCACCACCGCGGGCGGGGTGAAGCTGCTGCGAATCTATTCGCTCTATCGGCAGGGCCTGCGCGAGATGGAGCTTCTGGTCCATCCGAGCAGCCTCGGACGGAGAGGGCAGGGGGACCACATCATCACGGCGCGCGGCGCGCGAATCGCCTTCATCTTCCTGTTGCTGTTTCTCATCGCCATGGCGCTGGTGATGATCGGACTGGCCGCGACGGGCCTGAACTTCGAGACAAGCCTGACCCTCGCGATCGCCGGATTGACCACGACCGGACCCTTGATCGACACTTTGGGCGGCGGGACAGGATACCAGGATCTCGGAGACGCATCGCTGGCGATTCTGTGCGCTGCGATGATCGTCGGCCGTTTGGAAACCCTAGTGATCGTCGCGCTTTTCAACCCGGGCTTCTGGAGAGGCTGAAATTTGTGCTGCGCTGCGGCAAAAACATCATCCTGACGGAAAATTGGCGCCGCGCTCTGGCAAAGGCTTCTCCGCCGTTACATACTCAGGCGCACAACAACAACAGAGATCCCCGGATAGGGCGATCGTCATACAACTGAAGGCTGAAAAAAATGGCTGCCGACAAGCAAAACCTGCAGGACGCCTTTCTCAACAACGTTCGCAAGGCGAAGGTCCCGGTCACGATCTTCCTGATGAACGGCGTGAAGCTGCAAGGCGTAATCACCTGGTTCGACAATTTTTGCGTGCTGCTGCGTCGTGACGGCCAGTCGCAGCTGGTGTACAAGCATGCGATATCGACGGTGATGCCGTCGCAACCGATCACGCTCTACGAGGCCGAGGATAACTGATTTCAATGCTCGGATGCGGACACTGGTCCTGCATCCCGTTCGTCACGGTTCGCGACATGCGAGCAGCCAGCGCGATCCGTCGGACGCGCTGGCCGAGGTCGTGAGGCTGTCCGAGGCGCTGGATCTCGAGATCGTCGGCGCCGAGGTCGTGCCGGTGCCCAAGGCGCGGGCCGCGACGCTGTTTGGCACCGGAAAGCTCGCCGAGCTGGGAGAGCGCGTCACCGAGGGTGAGGCGGGTCTGGTGATCGTGGACGGGCCGCTGTCGCCGGTGCAGCAGCGCAATCTGGAAAAGGCCTGGAAGGCCAAGGTGCTCGACCGCACCGGCCTCATCCTCGAGATCTTCGGCGACCGCGCCCGGACCCGGGAAGGTGTGCTGCAGGTCGAGCTCGCGCATCTCAGCTACCAGAAATCGCGGTTGGTCCGCAGCTGGACCCACCTCGAGCGGCAGCGCGGCGGCGTCGGCTTCCTCGGCGGCCCCGGCGAGACCCAGATCGAGGCCGACCGGCGGGCGCTGGACGAGAAGATCGTGCGCATTCGGCAAGCGCTCGGCAAAGTGGTGCGGACGCGGGGCCAGCATCGCGCGGCGCGGGCGCGGCTCGACTATCCGATCGTCGCGCTCGTCGGCTATACCAACGCCGGAAAATCCACGCTTTTCAATCGCCTGACCGGCGCTTCGGTGCTGGCCAAGGATATGCTTTTCGCAACGCTCGATCCGACCATGCGGGCCATCGACCTGCCCGGCGGGCGCCGGGTGATCCTGTCGGACACCGTCGGTTTCATCTCCGACCTGCCACACCAGCTGGTGGCGGCCTTCCGCGCGACGCTGGAGGAGGTTCTGGACGCCGATCTCATCCTGCATGTCCGCGACATCTCGCATCACGAGAGCGAGCATCAGGCCGAGAACGTGCGCGCGATCCTCGGCGAACTCGGGCTTGGGCAGGAAGCGCTCGGTCGCCTGATCGAGGTCTGGAACAAGGTCGACGCGCTCGACCCCGAACAGGCGGAGGCGACGCGCCAGATCGCGGCGCGGACGCAACGCACGCATGTGATCTCGGCGTTGACCGGGGATGGTGTGCCCGAACTGTTGGCGGCGATCCAGAGCGACCTGACGGAGCCCGCGCGGGACGAAACGCTGCGGCTTGGCTTCGACCAGGGGCGGCGGCGGGCCTGGCTCTTCGACCATGATCTCGTGACGTCGGAGCGGCAGACCGAAATGGGTTATGAAATGGCGGTGCGCTGGACCGAACGCGACCGAAGCCAGTTTGATACGCTGTAACGTATTGATTTAACTCGGTATTTCAACGACCGCGTCGGCATCGGCGGGGTCGATCCACGTCCAGTCGGCCATGCGGTTGCGAAACCAGGTGCGCTGCCGCTTGGCGAACTGGCGCGTGGCGGTCACGGCCTGATCGATGGCGGTATCAAGCGGCAGCGCGCCATCGAGGAAAGCCATCAGTTCACGCGCACCCAACGCCCGGGCCGAGGGCAGTGACAGGTCGAATCCGCCGTCGCGGAACGCCGCGCATTCCTCCAGAGCGCCGCCGGCGACCATTTTGTGAAATCTGTTGGTTATGTTATTGTTAAGACGGGATATATCTGGCTGTAGAACCACGCGGACGGCGCTGTCCGGGTCGATCAGTGGCGTTGCGCGGGCGGATTGCCAGTCAATCATGCCGCGCCCGGTGGCGGTGACGACTTCCCAGGCGCGTTGAACCCGCATCGGATTGGCGCGATCGATCCGTGCGAGCGTGATCGGGTCAAGCCGCGCCAGATCGGCGATCAGCGCCTCGGGTCCGTCGTGGCGCAGGATCGCCTCGGATCGCGTGCGAACCTCTGGCGCGATCGCCGGGATCTCTGCGAGGCCGGAGGTCAGCGCGCTGAGATAAAGCCCGGTGCCGCCGACGATGATGGCGCGCCGGCGCTGACGCGCCAGATCGGCGAGCAACGGCGCGAGGTCGCGCAGCCAGGCGCCGACCGAATAGATCTCGGTACAAGCTACATGGCCGTAGAGCGCATGCGGCGCGCGCGCCAGATCCTCGGGATCGGGCCGAGCGGACAGAACCCGCCAGCAGGAATAGACCTGCAGCGCATCCGCGTTGAGCACGACACCACCATCGCGCTCAGCCACGCGCAGGGCGAGCGCCGATTTGCCGCTGGCGGTCGGTCCTGCGATGATCACGGGTGCAAGCGCCATCAGGTCAAATCCAACTCCTTGATTCCGAGAATCAAAGAACACAACATAATCTGGATTATACGAATATCCGATCCGCCCGAATTCGATCGCGCCCCCTGTCGCTGGCGGCTGGTTTCCGTTGTGAACGCGCCGAGAGAAACATTGACCTGAGGTCGAATCCGTTCTGCAATGGCCCCGACTTTCAAGCCAGCGATGGCACAGGGGGATTACGATGGCCAACGACACGATCAATGGCAAGCCGATGCATTCCGCGGTGCCCGAACTGGCGGAAGCCTGTCGGCTTGGAAAGATCGATCGGCGGGAATTCCTGGCAACCGCGACGGCGCTTGGGCTGACCGGCGCCGCAGCCTATGGCCTCATCGGGCTGACGCGGCCGTCCGAGGCGCTGGCCCAGGAGGTCGCGCCGGACGTCGCAACGCCCGGCGGCACGATCAAGATCGCGATGGCCGTGATGCGGATCGAGGATCCGCGGATCTTCAGCTGGTCGCAGATGGCCAATGCCGCGCGCGGCACCATCGAGCCTCTGGTGCGCTACACCGCCGATTTCACCTTCGTTCCCTGGCTGCTGGAAAGCTGGGAAGTGAATGACGACGCAACGGAATATACGCTGAAGCTGCGCCAGAACGCCTTCTGGACCAACGGCGATCCGTTCACCGCCGACGATGTGCTGTTCAACTTCGCCCGCTGGGCGCAAAAGGAAGTCGCCGGCAACTCGATGGCCGACCGCATTTCAAGCCTGATCGAGAAGAAGGGCGAGGAGAAGTTCACCGGCGACGTTACCAAGGACGACGGCACCGTGGTTCAGGAGGAGCAGACGCGCGAGCTGTTCGGCCTGATCGACGGCGCGGTGGAAAAGGTCGATGAGAAGACCGTCAGACTGCGTCCGTCGAAGTCGGACATTTCGATCATCGCCGGGTTCTCCGACTACCCTGCCCTGATCGTGCACCGAAGCTTCGACGAGACCGGCGCCGATCTGTCGAAGAACCCTGTCGGAACCGGTCCCTGGACGCTCGATAGCATCGATGTCGGGGTCAAGGCGGTGCTCAGCCGACGCACGGACGACAAGGGTTGGTGGGGCGACGACGTCGATGGCCCGGTGCTGCTCGACGGCATTGAATATATCGACTACGGCACCGACCCGTCGGCCGAGATCGCCGGCTATGAGTCGGGCGAGATCAACACCAGCTACGAGACGCCACCGAGCTATGTCGAAATCCTCGACGGGCTGGATCTGGTGAGGTCCGAGGCTGTTACCGCGAATACCGTCTGCGTGCGGATGAACACCAAGAGCGCGCCGTTCGACGTGAAGGAAGTGCGCAACGCGGTGCAACTCGCGGTGGACAATTCGGTGGTGCTCGATCTCGGCTATCAGGGGCTGGGGCTGGTCGCAGAGAACCACCACGTGGGGCCGATGCATCCGGAATATGCCGAGCTGCCTCCGATCTCCCGCGACCCCGAGAAGGCCCTGGCGCTGCTGACCGAGGCGGGGCACGCCGAGACCGAGATCGAGCTGATCTCGCTCGACGACGATATCAACCGCAACACCACTGACGCGGTCGCAGCGCAGATGCGCGATGCGGGAATGAAGGTGAAGCGAACGGTCATTCCGGGAAGTACCTTCTGGAACAACTGGTTGACCTACCCATTCTCATCCACCGAATGGAACCATCGACCGCTGGGCGTGCAGACCTACATGCTGGGCTATCGCACTGGCGCGCCGTGGAACGAGACCGCGTTTTCCGATCCGAAGTTCGACGAGCTGCTCGACAAGTCGCTGGCATTGTCGAACCCGGACGACCGGCGACCGCTGATGGCCGAGATGGAGAAAATCCTGCAGGACTCGGGCGTTCTGATCCAGGCCTACTGGCGCAAGACCTTCCGGCACATGACGCCGAACGTGCACGGCCTCTCCATGCATCCGGTGTTCGAAATCCATCTCGAGAAGACCTGGCTCTCGGCCTGACGCACCTGCCCCATCCGGCGCGCAAATTCGCGCGCCGGATCAGCCAAGGTTGCCAAAATGCTGTTATTCTTTCTGAAACGCCTCTGGACGATGTTGCTGACCGGTCTTTGCCTGACGGCGATCGTCTTCAGCCTGGTGAACCTCAAGCCGAACCTCGTGAAGCTTGCCAAGGAGCAGAGCAGCGCCAAGGCGTCCGACCAGCAGGTCGAGGTCTGGCTTGAGCAGAACGGCTATAAACGGCCCTGGGTGGTACGCTACGGCGAGTGGCTGGGCGGCGCGGTGCGTGGCGATTTCGGCAATTCGACCCGGTTCCGCGCGCCGGTGGCCGAGGTGCTGTTGCCGCGGCTGGCGCTGACCGGCATCCTGATGTTCTGGGTCATGGTGGTCATGGTACCCGGCGCCCTGCTGATCGGGGTGCTCGCGGGCATGCGGGAAGGCTCGAAAACCGACCGCGCGCTGTCGACCATCGCCATCGCCGGAACCTCGACGCCGGAATATGTGTCGGGCGTGGTGCTGACGGTGATCTTCGCCAGCAAGATGGTCGGGCTGCAATGGTTTTCCGGCTCGGCGACCTCGGCGGCGGAGACCGGACCGACCTTCTACAATTTCACCCTGCCCGTCCTCACCATCGCGATCTACGGCATGGGCTACATCGCCCGCATGACGCGCGCCTCGATGGCCGAGGTGATGACCCAGCAATATATCCGCACCGCGCGGCTCAAGGGCCTGTCGTTCCATACCATCGTCGCGCGGCATGCGTTGCGGAACGCGCTGATCGCGCCTTTCACCGTCATCATGCTGCAGTTTCCCTGGTTACTGACCGGGGTGGTGATCGTCGAGACGCTGTTCAATTATCGCGGCTTCGGCTGGCTGCTGATCGAAGGCGCGGGCAACAACGACATCAACCTGCTGCTCGCCTGCTCGATCGTCGCCGTGGTGATCGTGCTGACCACGCAGCTCATCTCCGACCTCGGTTACGTCTATCTGAACCCGCGCATCCGGGTCGGTGGCTAGATGGAACTCACATATCTCACGCCGGGACAGATCGTCTGGCAGGTCATCCTGCGGTTCGCGCCGGTGCTGATCTCCCTCGCGGCGATCATGGTCGTCAGCATGATCTTCCGCCGGCGCCTCGGCTTCTACGGCCGGATCTTCGAGAGCGGCATCGGCATGATCGGCTTGGCGCTGCTGCTCTTCTGGCTGCTGACGGCGCTGATGGCGAACTGGATCACGCTGTTCGATCCGTTCGAGCAGATCCGCGCGCTACAGAACAAACCACCGGGGGCGATCGCACCGGATATCGGCCTGCCCTATCTCTTCGGTGGCGACAGTCTCGGCCGCTGCGTCTTCTCGCGCATGGTCTATGGCAGCCGGACCGTGATGGCGATCGCACCGCTGGCGACGCTGTTCGCCTATATGGTCGGGATCATGTTGGGGCTGCCGGCGGGCTATCATGGCGGCTGGCTCGACACCGCGCTCAGCTTCGTGGCCAATCTGGTGCTGGCCTTCCCGGTCATCCTGCTCTTCTACCTGCTTGTGACGCCGGAGATCCGGCAGACGTTGATACCCGGCGCCATGGCGGCGGTCCTCTTCATCTTTCCGGTGCTGTTCCTGCTGACCCTGTTCTGGAGCCGGTTTCGGGAGCGGCCCGGGGTCCTGCTCTATACCGTCCTGCCGGTCCTCGTGATCGGCGGCTTTATCTATGTCGGGTTGATCGGCCTCTGGGATCCGACCGGTCTGATCACGATGGAGCCGAACACGCTCAACATCTTCCTCGCCGTCGTCTTCATCACCTCGCCCACGGTCTTCCGGATCGTGCGCGGGCTGACGCTCGACATCAAGACGCGGGACTATGTCGCGGCGGCGCAGACCCGGGGCGAACGGCCGTGGTACATCATGCTGTGGGAGATCCTACCGAACGCGCGCGGACCTCTGATCGTCGATGCCTGCCTGCGCATCGGCTACACCACGATCCTTCTCGGGACGCTCGGCTTCTTCGGGCTCGGCGTCAGCCCGGAAAGCGCGGACTGGGGCTCCACCATCAACGAGGGGCGCAAGCTGCTTCGGCTTTATATTCACCCTGCCCTTCCGCCAGCGCTCGCGATCATGAGCCTCGTGCTGGGGCTGAACCTGCTCGCCGACGCGCTGCGCGAGCAGAGCATGAAGGACTGAGGGGCGCGCGGAACCAAAGATGACTTGCGACAGACCATCTCCAGATAGCACACGGTAAAGCCATGGCGGAGCCCATCCTGGAGATCGAGAACCTCTCGATCTCCTTCTTCACCCGGATCGGAGAGATTCCGGCGGTGATGAACTTCTCGGCGACGGTGATGCCAGGGCAGGCGCTCGGCCTCGTCGGCGAGAGCGGTTGCGGCAAATCGACGGTCGCGCTCGGGGTCATGCGCGATCTCGGCGCGAGCGGACGGATCGTTGGCGGCTCCATCCGCTTCAAGGGGCGCGACCTCGTGACCATGCCGGATGCCGACCTGCGCCGGATCCGCGGCTCCGAGATCGCGATGATCTATCAGGAACCGATGGCGAGCCTGAATCCGGCGATGAAGGTCGGCGCGCAGCTGATGGAAGTGCCGATGATCCACGAGGGCATCGGCGCCGCCGAAGCGCGCGCGCGCGCCCTGCGCGTGGTCGACGCCGTCCGCCTGCCCGATCCACCGCGCATCCTCGGCAGCTATCCGCACCAGCTCTCGGGTGGCCAGCAGCAGCGCATCGTCATCGCCATGGCGCTGATGGCGCAGCCGGCGCTCCTGATCCTCGACGAGCCGACCACGGCGCTCGATGTCACAGTCGAGGCCGGGATCGTCCAGCTGGTCAAGGATCTCGGCCGCGACTTCGGCACCTCGATGCTGTTCATCAGCCACAATCTCGGGCTGGTGCTCGAGACCTGCGACCGGATCTGCGTGATGTATTCCGGCGAGGCGGTGGAGACCGGGCCAATAGCGGAAGTGTTCGACGAGATGCGCCACCCTTACACGCAAGGGCTGTTTCGCTCGATCCCCCTGCCCGGCGCCGACAAGACGAGTCGTCCGCTGATCGCGATTCCGGGCAATTTCCCGCTGCCGCACGAACGCCCGCCCGGCTGCAACTTCGGGCCGCGCTGCGGCTGTTTCGAGAAGAAGCGTTGCGACGCGACCGACGTGCCGATGCTGCCGGTTTCGTCCAGCCATGCGAGCCGCTGCCTGCGGTTTCACGAAATCGACTGGACGGCGCCCCCGACCATCGCGACCCGCGCCGAGCCGGCGCCGATCGGCGACGTGGTGCTCAGCGCGCGGGAGTTGCGCAAATATTACCGCGTCGGATCCGGCGGCTTGTTCGGGGGCGACTCGACCCGCGTCGTCAAGGCGAACGAGTCGGTGAGCTTCGAGGCGCGCGAGGCCGAGACGCTGGCGATCGTCGGCGAGAGCGGCTGCGGCAAGTCGACGCTCGCCAAGGTGCTGCTCGGACTCGAGACGGCGAGCGACGGCGCGGTCCAGCTCGGCGAGCTGGAGATCGGCCAGCGGACGATCGGTTCCCGTGACACGCGCACCGTCGCCGACATCCAGATGGTATTCCAGAACCCGTTCGACACGCTGAACCCCAGCCAGTCGATCGGTACGCAGATCATCCGGGTGTTGGAAAAGTTCCGCTTCGGCGACGGCCACGCCGCGCGCGAAGCCAAGATGCTGGAGCTGCTCGATCTGGTGAAGCTGCCGCGCGCCTTCGCACGCCGAATGCCGCGGCAGCTCTCGGGCGGGCAGAAACAGCGCATCGGCATCGCACGCGCCTTCGCCGGGGCGCCGAGGGCGGTGGTGGCGGACGAGCCGGTCTCGGCGCTCGACGTCTCGGTGCAGGCGGCGGTGACCGATCTCTTGATGGACATCCAGCGCCGGCACCGCACGACGATGCTGTTCATCAGCCATGATCTGGGCGTGGTGCGCTATCTCGCCGACCGGGTGATGGTCATGTATCTCGGGCACGTGGTCGAGATCGGCGGCACGGACCAGGTGTTTCAGCCGCCCTATCATCCCTATACCGAGGCGCTGCTGTCGGCGGTGCCGATCGCGGATACCTCGGTGAAGCGCAAGCGGATCGTGCTGACCGGCGACATTCCGTCCGCGGTCAACCCTCCGCCGGGCTGCCCGTTCCAGACCCGTTGTCCGCGCAAGGCGCAAACCGGAAGCGATCTCTGCGAAACCGAGATGCCGCCCTTCCGCGAACTGGAGCCCGGACATCATGTGAAATGCCATCTGCCTTCGGAAGTCTTCGCGGCGATGGAGCCGGTGATTCGCCTCGCCGGGGCCGAAAGCTGACCCGCGCCCTTCGCCGATGGGGTCTATTCGACGTCTGACCTCCTTCAGATGACAGGATTGTTGCGTTGAGCGGATCGGTTCCCGGAATGGCCGGCATCGGCGAGTTCGCGCCGAAATGCACAATCTGTTAACGTTTTTAATGGGATTGCCGGCCCTTAGTGTCGGCGTCGGATTGATTTCGCGCGATCGCGGACTTGCCGCGGCGCCCGACAAGGGCGACCCAAGCGGCGCTGGAACGGCGGGAGGATATCGATGCGGAGAGAGTTGAACGGACCGGCGGCCGGCCTTGGCGGCATGAAGCACCTGTTTGTCAGCGTCGGCGTCTTCAGTTTTTTCGTGAACGTGTTGATGCTGACCGGCTCGCTCTACATGCTTCAGATTTACGACCGCGTGCTGCCGAGCCGGTCCGAGGAGACCCTGCTCGCCCTGACGCTGCTCGTCGCGGCGCTCTATGCCTTGATGGGCATCCTTGACTATGCCCGCACCCGGATCGCCGCGCGCATCGGCGCTACCATGCAGGCGCGGCTCGATGCCCGCGTGTTCAACGCGACGCTTCGCCGTTCGATCCTGTCGAGCGAACGCTCCAAGCCCGCCTCGGGGCTGAAGGATCTCGAGTCGGTGCAGAAGCTGATGGGCTCGCCTGTGCTCTTCGCCGTCTTCGACATGCCCTGGGCGCCGGTCTATATCTTCGCGATCTTCACCTTCCATCCATGGCTCGGCTATCTCTCGATCGGGGGCGGGCTGATCCTCGTCGCCGTCACCATCCTGAACCAGATCCTGACGCGCCGGCCCGAGATCGAGGCGAATATCGCCACGATGCAGGGCGACGCCTTCGCCGAGACGATCCGCCAGCAGGGCGAGATGATCCAGGCGCTCGGCATGCGCGGCGCGGTGGTCGCGCGCTGGCAGAAGCTGCGCGGCCATGCCCTGCGCTCGCAACTGCTCTCCGGCGATCGCGTCAGCCAGTTCGCGACGATTTCCAAGACCTTCCGGTTCTTCCTGCAGTCGGCGGTACTCGGCCTCGGCGCCTATCTGGTGATTCATGGCCAGATGAGCGCGGGTGCGATGATCGCGGGCTCGATCCTGCTCGGCCGCGCCCTCGCGCCGATCGAGCAGGCGATCGGTGGCTGGCCGTTGGTTCTGCGCGCGCGCCAGGGCTGGGCCTCGCTCACCAAGCTCTTGGAGAGCACGCCGGAACTGCCGGATCGGACCGCCCTGCCCCGGCCCCGCGCGCTGTTCGAGGTGAACCAGATCACCGTCTTCCCGCCGGAGCAGCAGAAGGCGAGCCTCCGGATGCTCGATTTCACCCTGCAGCCCGGCCAGGCGCTTGGCGTCATCGGCGCGTCGGCCTCGGGCAAATCGACGCTGGCGCGGGTGCTGACCGGCATCTGGCGCCCGGCCTCGGGTTCGGTGCGGCTCGACGGCGCGGCCCTCGAGCATTACGATCCGGACGTGCTCGGCGGCTATATCGGCTATCTGCCGCAGGACGTGGTCCTGTTCGACGGCACCGTCGCCGAGAATATCGGCAGGCTGCGCGAGCGACCGGACCCGGCCGCCGTGGTCGCGGCCGCCAAGAAGGCGGGCGCGCATGAGATGATCCTCGGCCTGCCGCAGGGATACGACACGCCGGTCTTCGCCGGTGGTGCGCGCCTCTCGGGCGGGCAGAAGCAGCGGATCGGGCTGGCGCGGGCCTTCTATGGCGACCCGGTGGTGATGGTGCTCGACGAGCCGAATTCCAATCTCGACTCGGCCGGCCAGGACGCGCTGAACCTCGCGATCCGCCAGGCCAAGTCGGAGGGCAAGGCGGTCGTCATCATGGCGCACCGGCCGGCCGGCATCGCCGAATGCGACGTGATCCTGATCGTCGACGGCGGGGTCGCCAAGGCCTATGGTCCGCGCGACGAGGTCCTGAAGGCGCATGTGCGAAACTATGCCCAGGTCGCGGGACGGGTGGCGGAGGGACAATGATGAGCGACGAATCCACGCATCGCTGGTTTGTCAATCGCTTCATGCTGGGCGGCTATCTGGCGGTTTTCGTGCTGGTGTTCGGGCTCGGCGCCTGGGCGGCGATGGCACGGATTTCCGGCGCGGTGATCGTGCCGGGCACGCTGGAGGTCGAGGGCAACAGGCAGGTGGTCCAGCATCCGACCGGCGGCGTCATCGAGGTGATCAATGTGCGCAACGGCGCGTCGGTAAACGCCGGCGACGTGCTGGTGCGCCTCGAGGGCGACGAGATCGTGTCCGAACTCGGCATCGTCGAGGGTCAGTGGTTCGAGATCCTCGCCCGCAAGGGGCGCCTCTCGGCCGAGCGCGATGGATTGACCGAGATCACCTTCGACCCCGAGCTGACTTCGCGGGCGAGCACGCCGAATATCGCGACGCTGATGAAGGCGCAGGAGCAGCAGTTCAAGGCCCGCCAGAAGCTGCAGGGCGAGGAGGCGGGCCAGCTGAGGGAGCGCCAGACCCAGATCGAGCGTCAGATCGAGGGACTGGACGCCGTGCAGGCCGCCACCCAGAAGCAGATCACCCTCATCACGCGCGAGATCGACGGCCAGGAATCGCTGCTCGCCAAGGGCCTGACCGAGATCACGCGGGTTCTGACCCCGCGCCGCGCCCTCGCGGAACTCGAAGGCACCAGCGGTCAGGTCGAGGCGACGATCGCCGAGAACAAGGGCAAGATCGCCGAGATCGAGATCAATCTCGTCCAACTCGATTCCAAGACCCGCGAGGACGCGATCTCGGAGCTGCGGGATCTCGAATTTCGCGAGATCGAGCTGCGCGAGCGGCGCGACAACCTGCGCCAGCAGGTGGAGAAGCTTGATCTGCGGGCGCCGGTGGCCGGCGTGATCTACGGTAATACCGCCGACACGCTGCGCGGCGTGATCCGGGCGGCGGAACCGGTGATGTACATCGTCCCGAAGGACGCGCCCCTGATCGTGCGCGGCCATGTGATGCCGATCAATATCGACCAGATCCATATCGGCCAGCAGGCGACGATGCGCTTCTCGGCCTTCGACGCGCGGACCACGCCCGAGGTGACGGGGCATGTGAAGACGCTGTCGGCGGATACGATGGAAGACCGAAACAATGGCTCGCGCTACTATCTCGTCGATATCGAGCTCGACGCGGCGAGTCAGGAGAAGCTGATCCACCGGCCGCTGGTACCCGGCATGCCGGTCGAGGCGTTCATCGGCACCGACGAGCGCAGCCCGCTCAGCTATTTCGTGAAGCCCTTCACCGACTATTTCTCCCGCGCCCTGCAGGAGGGATAGACCCCGGGGTTACGCGTGCCGCGTCGCCCGTTCGGCCTCGTCGAGCGCGGCGGGCAGCGCCTGGGCGACGATGGCGAGTTCGGCCGGGCGGCCGACGCTGATCCGCACGCAGCGGTCCTGCGGCGCGACGAAGGGCATGCGGATGAAGACGCCGCGGGCGATCATGCCGGCGAGCACCCGCCGCGCGAAGGCGCCGTCGCGACCGCAGTCGATGGTCACGAAATTGGTCGCCGAGGGCAGAGCGCGAAGGCCGCGGGCTGCGGCGATCTCGCCGAGCCGCGCGCGCCCCTCGGCCACCCGCGCCACCACTTCGGCGAGCCAGCGGCGGTCCGACAGCGCGGCGAGGGCGCCGGCCTGGGCCATCACGCCGAGGCCGAAATGATTGCGCACCCGGTCGAAGGCGGCGATCAGATCGGCGTGGCCGATGGCATAGCCGATCCGCGCGCCGGCGAGCCCATGCGCCTTGGAGAAGGTGCGCATGCGGATCACCCGCGGTTCCGAGACGTCGATCGGCGGGATCGCCTCGGGCGGGGCGAAATCGGCATAGGCCTCGTCGAGGCAGAGCACCGCGTCCTCGGGCAGGGCCGCGATCAGCGCGGAGATCATCCCGGCGGAATGCCAGCCGCCCATCGGATTGTCGGGATTGGCGAGATAGACCAGCGGCGCGCCGCTCTCGCGCGCGGCCGTGGCCAGTGCCAGCGGATCGGTCGCGTCGCCGTTGTAGGGCACGGCGCGGAGCACCCCGCCATAGCCGGTGACGTGATAATTGAAGGTGGGATAGGTGCCGAGCGAGGTGACGACCGGCGTGCCCGGCGTCACCAGCATGCGGACGAGATAGCCGAGCAGGCCGTCGATCCCCTCCCCCAGCATGATGTTCTCAGGGCCGACGCCGTGATGCGCGGCGACGGCGGCGCGGAGGTCATGCGCCTCCGGATCGCCGTAGCGCCAGGCGACCGCGGCGGCCTCGGCCATCGCGGCGATCGCCTTGGGCGAAGGACCGAAGACGCTCTCGTTGGCGCCGAGCCGGGCGCGGAACGGCACGCCGCGCGCCCGCTCGCCGGTCTCGGGACCGACGAAGGGCACGGTCGCGGGCAGGCTCGCCACCAGCGGCGTCAGCCGGGGCGCCATGGTCAGAGCGACGCCAGACGCGCCTGGGCGGCGCGCAGGATGCCCAGTTCCTCCTCGGCGGCGCCGAGGCGCGCGCGGTTCTCGTCCACCACGTCCTCCGGCGCCTTGGCGACGAAGGCGGGATTGCCGAGCTTGGCCTTGAGACCGGCCGCCTCCTTGGCGAGCTTGTCCGCCGCCTTGCCAAGCCGCTCGCGCTCGGCGGCGATGTCGATCACATCGGCCAGCGGCAGGCAGAAGGTCGCGCCGCGCACGGTCAGCGTGACGGCGCCCTTCGGCGCCTCGGCCGCCGTCTCGAACCGCTCGATCCGCGCCAGCCGGGCGACGAGCGCGCGATCGCGCTCCAGCGCCGCGGCCTGATCGGGCCCGAGATCGAGCTGGATCAACGGCACCTTGGCGCCGGCGGGAACATGCATCTGGGCGCGGACCGAGCGGATTTCCTCGATCAGCGCCACGATCCAGCCCATTTCGGCGTCGGCCGCGGCATCGACCAATTCGGCGCCGTAGCTCGGCCAGTCGGTATGGACGAGCAGCTTCGGCCGCGCCGCGATCTGGCCCCAGAGCGCCTCGGTGATGAAGGGCATCAGCGGGTGGAGCAGGATCAGGCACTGGTCGAGCACCCAGGCCATCGTGGCGCGCGTCTCCTCCGCCGCCGCCGCGTCCTGAAACAGCGGTTTGGCCAGCTCGACATACCAGTCGCAGACATTGCCCCAGACATGGGCATAGAGCACGTTCGCCGCGTCGTTGAAGCGATAGGCGTCCAGCGCCGCGTCCAGCGTCTCGCGCACCCGGCCGGTCTCGCCGACGATCCATTTGTTCGCGGTCAGGGTGACGGAGGCCGGATCGAAGCCCGCGACCGGCCGGCAGTCGTTCATCTCGGCGAAGCGCGCGGCGTTCCAGAGCTTGGTGCCGAAGTTGCGATAGCCGGCGATCCGGTCGCGGCTGAGCTTCAGGTCGCGCCCCATCGCCGCCATCGCGGTCAGGGTGAAGCGCACCGCGTCGGCGCCGAACTCGTCGATCAGTTCGATCGGGTCGAGGACGTTGCCGAGCGATTTCGACATCTTCTTGCCCTTCTCGTCGCGGACGAGGGCATGGATATAGACGTCCTTGAACGGCACCTTTCCGGTTAGTTCGAGCTGCATCATCATCATCCGGGCGACCCAGAAGAAGATGATATCGAAGCCGGTGACGAGGACGGAGGTCGGGAAATACTTCGCGAGTTCGGGTGTGTTTTCGGGCCAACCCATGGTGCCGATCGGCCAGATGCCGGAGGAGAACCACGTGTCGAGGACGTCGGGGTCGCGATCTAGCTCCGTCCATCCGAGCGTGCCGTCGCTATCAACCCCATATGCCGCGGGGGGCACATGTTCCCTCAGCGCACCCTCTTCCCTAGAGAAGCTGATCGGGATGCTCGCACCATAGAACTCTTGTGCTTTTTTAAGAACTTCCTGCTCAGTGGAAGCGCAGAAGGCCCGCACCGCCCCGGGCACAACTTTCCCCTCACTGTCGATTTCTGGCCCGTACCAAACCGGGATCTGATGCCCCCACCACAATTGCCGGGAGATGCACCAAGGCTCGATATTCTCCATCCAGTGGAAGAACGTCTTCTCGTCGCGCTCCGGCAGGATACGCGTCTTGTCGGAGCGGACCGCGTCCATCGCCTTCTCAGCCAACTCTTCGGTCTTCACGAACCACTGGTCGGTCAGGAGCGGCTCGATCGCGACCTTGGAGCGGTCGCCGTGCGGGACCATGTGCGGCTCCGCGTCGATCCCGTCGAGCCAGCCTTCATCGTGGGCGAGCGTGACGATCGCGTCCCGCGCCTCGTAACGGTCCATTCCGTCGAGACCGGCCAGCGCGTCGGACCCATCGATCCCGTCCCAGAAATCCGCATTGTCCTTCAACGCGATCTGGGCGCGCGTTCCCATCACGTTGATGACCCGCAGACCCGCGCGTTTGCCGACCTCCCAGTCGTTGAAATCATGCGCCGGGGTGATTTTCACCGCGCCGGTGCCCTTGGTCGGGTCGGCATAGGCGTCGGCGACGATCGGGATCGAGCGGCCGACCAGCGGCAGGCGGACCGATCTGCCGATCAGATGGGTGTAACGCGGATCGTCCGGGTTCACCGCGACGCCGGTATCGCCCAGCATCGTCTCCGGTCGCGTGGTTGCGACAACCAGATAGTCGCGCGTCTCGTAGGCCGTGGGCTTGCCCTCGGCGTCGAATTCGATGGGATGCTCGTAGGTCGCGCCGTTCTCCAGCGGATAGCGCAGGCGCCAGAGGCTGCCTTTCTCCTCGACCTGCTCGACCTCGAGGTCAGAGATCGCCGTCTCGAAATGCGGATCCCAGTTCACCAGCCGCTTGCCGCGATAGATCAGGCCCTTGTCGTACAGCGAGACGAAGGCTTTCAGCACCGCGTCGTGGAAGTTACCTTCCTCGCCCGCCGGCGCGCCCGGCGCTCCCGACATGGTGAAGGCGTTGCGCGACAGGTCGAAACTGTCGCCGAGCCGACGGCACTGATCGAGGATGGTGCCGCCCGACTTGCCCTTCCATTCCCAGACCTTGGCGACGAAGGCCTCGCGCCCCATGTCGCGCCGGCCGATATTGCCGGCGGCGGCGAGCTGGCGCTCGACCACCATCTGGGTGGCGATGCCGGCATGGTCGAGGCCGGGTTGCCACAGCACGTCGTCGCCCCGCATCCGGTGCCAGCGGGCGAGGATGTCCATCAGCGTGTGGTTGAAGGCATGGCCCATATGCAGGCTGCCGGTGACGTTCGGCGGCGGCAGCAGGATGCAGAACGGCTTGGCGTCCGGTCCGGCATTGGTCCCGGCGGCGAAGGCGTTCTTCGCGTCCCAGAGGTCGGCGATCTCGGCCTCGGCGCGCGCCGCGTCGAATGTCTTTTCCATCTGTCAGGCGCCCCGCGAGAAACTGAGGTCCGTGTCATAGCGCCGCGACCCGCGAAGGAAAAGTGCCCCCGTGTCCCGGTCGAGGCTCAGTCGAGCGCGGCGCGCGCCGCGACGGCGCGGGCGGCGTGGGTGATCTCCTCGACCGCCGTCCCGGCGAAGGATCGCATGACCATGACGTCATAGCCTTCGGGCCGCGCGATCACCAAAGCCATCACATGGCCGAGCAGGGTGCGCGCCACCCGCCACGGCGCGAAGGTCGCGGGATCGAGTTCGACGGGCACCAGCCGCGCGAGCACATCGCCCGCCGCCGCGCCGGTCACCCGCAGCCCGGCCCAGCCATCGCCCTGATCGGTGACCGCGGCGCGGCCGGCGAGGTCGGGCGCGGGCGCCCCGATCAGGAACCACAGCCCGAGGCCCGCCCAGACCAGCCGGCCGCCACCGATATCGGTCGCGGTCCCGGTTTCGAGCGGCGTGCCGAGGGCGGCGGCGACCTCGGCCTCGCGGCCGCGAAATGGCGCGATCGAGACCATCGGCGCAGAGGGCAGCGGCGCGAGGATCACGCCGCCGATCTCGACCGGAAGGCCGAGCCCGTCCATCGGTCCGAGCGGCGCGAGATCAGCCACGCAGGCGCCCTCCTTCGGGGGCGTGGAAGACCGGCGACACCAGTTCGCATTCGACATCGAGACCGCGGAGCGCGCAGACGGCGCGCAGCCGCTGGCCGATCCGCGCCCGCCCGTCGCGCACGAAGCCCAGCGCGATGGCGTGGCCGAGCGTCGGCGAATGGCAGGCCGAGGTGAGATAGCCGAGATCGTTCGCCGCGACCGCCTCCGCGCCGGGCGCCACCACATGCGCCCCCGCGACCAGCCGCGCCGCGGGGTCCACCGGGCGCAGGCCGACCAACTGCTCACGCTCCGGTCCCGACAGGCCGGGCCGTTGGCTCGCGACCTTGCCGACACAGTCCTTGGTGCCCGAGACCATCCGCCCGAGGCCGAGATCGAAGGCGGTGGTCCGGCCGGTCAGCTCGGCATGGGTCAGAAGGCCCTTTTCGACGCGGAGCACGTTCAGCGCCTCCATGCCATAGGCGCCGCCGCCGAGCGCCTCGGCCCGGGTGACCAGCGTCTCGAACAAGGCGGCGCCGAAGCGGGCGGGTACCGCGACCTCGTAGGCGTGCTCGCCGGAGAAGGAGATGCGGAACAGCCGCCCGGCGATTCCGAGGACGGAGGCCGCGCCGCAGGCCATGTAGGGAAAGCCGGCACCGTCCACGGCCTTGTCGAGCAGGCCGTTGACCAGTTCACGCGACCGGGGGCCGGCGACGGCGAGCTGCGCCCATTGCTCGGTGACCGAGATGGTCTGGACGTCGAGTTCCGGCCAGAGGCATTGCGCGCAGAATTCGAGATGGGACATCACCTGCCCCGCGGCGACGGTGGTGGTGGTCAGCAGGAAATGCTCCGGCCCGAGCCGCGCGACGGTGCCGTCGTCCATGGCAAACCCATCCTCGCGTAGCATCAGCCCGTAGCGGACACGGCCGACGGCGAGGGTCGAGATCACGTTTGAATAGACGCGATCGAGGAATGTCGCCGCGTCCGGTCCCTGCACGTCGATCTTGCCAAGCGTCGTCACGTCGCAGACGCCGACCGCCTGCCGGACCATCGCGACCTCGCGGTCGCAGGACTGGCGCCACTCGGTTTCGCCGGGCCGCGGAAACCAGCTCGGCCGGAACCAGAGACCCGCCTCGACGAAGCGCGCGCCGAGGGCCGCCGCCGGCGCGTGGGCGGGGGTGAGGCGGCGGGGCTGGAACCCCTGCCCCGCCGCGCCCGCGCCGAGCGTCGCGATCGGGACCGGCGCGTAGGGCGGCCGATAAGTGGTTGTCCCCGTCTCCGGCACGGCCCGCCCGGTGAGCTCGGCGAGGATCGCGAGACCGGCGACATTGGCGATCTTGCCCTGGTCGGTCGCCATGCCGAGCGTGGTATAGCGCTTCATATGCTCCACCGAGCGGAAATTCTCGCGCGCGGCCAGGGCGACGTCCTTCACGGTGACGTCGTTCTGGAAGTCGAGCCAGGCGCGGCCCTTGACGTCGCGCACCTGCCAGAACGGCGGCACGGCGACGGATGCGTCCTCGGCCGCGGGCACCTCCGGCGCCGGTGGCGGGAAGCCGAGATCGTGCGCGGCCCGCGCCCCGGCCGCCGCGCCGGCGGCGAGCGCCGCCTGGGTCGAGAAGGCGCCGGCCGCGGCGCCGACCGCCACCAGCCCCGGCACCGCGCCCGCCGTCGGGACGAAGGCCGAGATCTCCGGTTCCCAGGTCGGCCGGCCACCGAGGTGACAGGTGAGATGCACCGCCGGATTCCATCCGCCCGAGACGGCGAGGCAGTCGGCCGGGATCGGGCGGATGCCGGCGCGGTCCCGCACCATGATCTCGCGCAGGCCGAGGCGGCCGCGGGTTCCGATGACTTCGGCGCCGGTGAAGGTGCGCCAGTCGCCGCGCGGCGGTGCGACGCCGGTCCGGCCGTCGACCAGCGCGGTGACTTCCACCCCGGCGGCGGCGAGATCGGTCGCGGTGCGCCACCCTTCGTCATGGCAGGTGAAGACCGCGACCCGCCGCCCCGGCACGACCGCCCAGCGGCGAAGGTAGGCACGGACGGCGCCGGCGAGCATTACGCCCGGCCGGTCATTGTCCGGAAAGGCGATCGGCCGCTCCAGCGCCCCGGCGGCGAGGATCGCGCGCCGCGCGGTGATCCGCCAGAAACACTGGCGCGGCGTATGCTCCGGCGCGAGGCCGATATGCTCGCTCACCCGCTCAAGCGCGCCGTAGGTGCCGCCGTCATAGGCCCCGGTGACGGTCGTGCGCGGCATCAGACGCACATTGGGCAGGGTGGCGAGCTCGGTGACCAGGCCGGCCGCCCAGACATCTCCGGGTGCGCCATCGACTTCGAGGCTCTCGGCCTTGAGGCGACCACCGAAGCGGAAATCCTCGTCGGCGAGGATCACGCGAAGGCCCGCGCGGGCTCCCGTCAGCGCCGCCATCAGGCCCGCCGGCCCGCCGCCGATGACGAGCAGGTCGCAGAAGGCGAAGGCCTTCTCGTTCTCATCCGTGTCAGCGCGGCCCGACAGCGCCCCAAGCCCGGCGGCGCGGCGGATCGCGGGTTCGTACACCTTCTCCCAGAAGCTCTTCGGCCACATGAAGGTCTTGTAGTAGAAGCCGGCGCCGAGCAATGGCGCGGCGAGGTCGTTGATCGCCATCAGGTCGAACCGCGCGCTCGGCCAGCGGTTCTGGCTGAAGGCGGTCAGGCCATCGAATACCTCCTGCGTGGTCGCCCGCGTGTTCGGCGTCGCCGCGGCGCCATGGCCGACGGTGACGAGCGCGTTTGGTTCCTCCGACCCCGCGGTCAGGATCCCGCGCGGGCGGTGGTACTTGAAGCCGCGCCCGACCACACGGACGCCGTTGGCGACCAGCGCCGAGGCCAGCGTGTCGCCGGGATGGGCGACGAGCTGGCGCCCGTCGAACAGCACGTCGAGATCGTGCGTCCTGTCGATCGCCCCGCCCGACGCCAACCTCACCGTGCCACCTCTCGGGCCAGCGCGACATCCAGTATCTCGTGGCTTCGCGTGTCCCGCGCCACCCGCAGCCAGGCGCGGCAACCGCCATCATGCTGCCAGAGTTCGAGGTTCGGACCCGCCGGATTGTCGCGCAGGTTCAGATAGTCGTGGAACGCCTCCGCCCCGGACTCCGCGGATGGCCGCGCCAGCAACTTCGCCGAACCGCGATAGCTGAACTCACGCAAGTCGCGCTCGCCGCAGACCGGACAGGTCAGGCGCATGGCGCGCCGCGATCAGTGCAGGTTCGGCTGGGCACCGGTCGCCTCCTCGTCGATCACATGGCCGGTCGCGAACCGGTCGAGCCGGAAGCGCGCCGCCGCCGGATGCGACGCGCCGGTCGCCATCAGATGGGCGAAGCACCAGCCGGAGCCGGGCACCGCCTTGAAGCCGCCATAGCACCAGCCGCCGTTGAAGAAGAGCCCCTCGACGGGCGTGCGATCCATGATCGGCGAGCCGTCCATCGTCATGTCGACGATCCCGCCCCAGGAGCGCAGCACCCGCGCCTTGCCGATCATCGGCATCAGCGCCATGCCCGCCTCCATCACATGCTCGACCAGCGGCAGGTTGCCGCGCTGCGCATAGGAATTGTAGCCGTCGAGATCGCCGCCGAAGACGAGGCCGCCCTTGTCCGACTGGCTGATGTAGAAATGCCCCATGCCGAAGGTCACGACGCCGGGGATCAGCGGCTTCAGCCCCTCGGTGACGAAGGCCTGCAGAACCTGGCTCTCGATCGGCAGGCGAAGGCCGGCCATCGCGCCGACCTGGCTCGACCGCCCGGCGACGGCCATGCCGACCCGTGGCGCGGCGATGGCGCCGCGGCTGGTCTCGACGCCGCGCACCACGCCGTTCTCGATGCGAAAGCCGGTAACCTCGCAGTTCTGGATGATATCGACGCCGAGCCGGTCGGCGCCGCGCGCGAAGCCCCAGGCGACCGCGTCATGCCGCGCGGTACCCGCCCGGCGCTGCAGCAGACCGCCCCGGATCGGAAATCGCGCGTCGCGAAAATCGAGAAAGGGCGCGTGGGCGCGGACCGCTTCACGATCGAGCAGTTCGGCATCGTCGCCCTGGAAGCGCATGGCATTGCCGCGGCGGGCGAAGGCGTCGAACTGGCCGTCGGAATGGCAGAGGTTCAGGATGCCGCGCTGGGACATCATGACATTGTAGTTCAGCTCGCGCTCCAGTCCCTCCCAGAGGCGGAGCGAGTGGGAATAGAACTCGGAATTGCCGGGAAGCAGATAGTTCGCGCGGACGATGGTGGTGTTGCGCCCGACATTGCCACCGCCGATATAGCCGCGTTCGAGCACCGCGACGTCCCGCAGCCCATGGTTCCGGGCGAGATAGTAGGCGGTGGCGAGCCCGTGTCCGCCGCCGCCGATGACGATGGCGTCATAGCGGGCCTTCGGCGCCGGGTCGCGCCAGGCGGGCGTCCACAGCCGGTCGCCCGCCACCGC
Organism: uncultured Amaricoccus sp.; assembly: GCF_937891315.1. Lineage (GTDB taxonomy): Bacteria > Pseudomonadota > Alphaproteobacteria > Rhodobacterales > Rhodobacteraceae > Amaricoccus. The sequence goes on from NZ_CALAGI010000141.1 coordinate 36,876, forward strand.
GTTTCGAAGGATCGTCCAGGCCGAATAGCGCATTCAGTCCCCGCCATTGCGCGGGTCAGAAAACCCGTTTGGCGGATCGGACGCAAGGGGGTGATCCTGCGCGGTCGCCCCACCCGATCAGCCCTCTTCGGGCGCGTCCCCGGGTCGGGCGCCGAGACGTTCGATGCGCGGGCCGCCGTCGCCATGGCGGGCGGCGGCGTTGGCAAAGCCGCGGGCGGCGCCGCCGCGCACCTCGAACTGCGTCTGGCCGTCGCGCACGCGGACGCGGCCGATGTCACGGCGCGACACCCGGCCGATCCGGCAGAGCAGCGGCAGGATCCACCGCACTTCCGCCTGCCCGCCATGGCCGAGATTGACGCTGAACCAGACGCCGCCGGTCCTTGATCGCGCACCCGCGGCGGCACGGCCGGCGAGGTCCTCCGGTGCCGGACGCCCTGCGCGCCAGAGCTGGACGAAGGCCGCCGCGACCCGTTCCGGTCCGTGCGTCGAGAGAAGCGCGCTGACCGCCTCGCGGTCCTGCTCGGTCTCCGCCGCCGGGGCCACGTGATCGAGCATGCGGACCCGGCGCCCGGCTTCGATCTCTTCGCGCCGCGGCACCGGATGCCACTCGAGCGCGAGCCCCGCCCGCGCGATCAGCGTTTCGGCCCGGCGCTGCGACGCGGGCGGGACGACGAGGACGGCGAGGCCCTTGCGCCCCGCGCGGCCCGTGCGCCCCGAGCGATGCAGCAGGATCTCGCGGTTCGCCGGCAGGTCCGCGTGGATCACGAGGTCGAGCCCGGGCAGGTCGAGGCCGCGCGCGGCCACGTCGGTCGCCACGCAGACCTTCGCCCGCCCGGAACGCATCGCGGCGAGCGCGGCGTCGCGGTCGCTCTGGCCGAGATCGCCCGACAGCGCCACCACCCTGAAGCCGCGGGCCGAGAGTTCCCCGGTGAGCAGCGCGACCGATTCCCGGCGGCCGCAGAAGACAAGCGCGCTCTCCGGCTCATGCAGGCAGAGGAGGTTGATCACCGCCTTGTCGCGATCGTCGGGCGCGACGAGCATCCCCTGGAAGGCGATGCTCGCCTCCCCCTCCGGCGCCGCGATGTCGATGCGCGCGGCGCCCGTCTGGAACCGCGCCGCCAACGCCTCGATGCGGGGGGTGATGGTCGCCGAGAACATCAGGGTCCGGCGCTCCGACGGCAGCGTCGTCAGGATCGCCTCCAGCTCCTCGCGAAATCCGAGGTCGAGCATGTCGTCCGCTTCGTCGAGCGCCACGGTCGCCAGCGCATCGGTGGGCAGCGCCCCGCGCCGGATATGGTCGGCGACGCGGCCCGGCGTGCCGACCACCAGGGCGCAGCCTCCGGCCAGCGCCGCGCGTTCGGCCGCGACGTCCGCGCCGCCGACGCAGGACGCGATCCGCGCGCCGGTGCCCGCGAAGAGCCAGGCGAGTTCGTTCCGCACCTGCGCCGCGAGTTCACGGGTGGGGACGAGGATCAGCGCCCGCGGTTCAGGCCCGGACGCGTAGAGACCGTCGGCGTCAAGAACCTCGCGGGCGAGCGCGAGCCCCAGCGCCAATGTCTTGCCCGAACCGGTTCGCGCCGAGACCAGGAGGTCGGCTTCCGGGGCATCGAGGATGGCGGTCTGTACCGGGGTAAGCGTGGTAAATCCACGCGCGAAAAGCGTGCGCGTGAGCGTCGCAGGGACGCGATCTATGCCAGTCATCGGAACTCGTTTCTTGGAACACAGGCCGACGTCGCCAAAATGTCGGCGGATCCCTCCGCGCCAGAAGCGGGTGGCGCGGCGGACGTCGGGAGCCGGCAACTTGCCAGCGCGGCAAAGTCTGGCTATAGCAGGCGCGAATTTCGAACTTATGAATGGATCGGCAGTCGTCATGCCCAAGATCAACGGCAATGAAATCCGCCCGGGCTACATCCTCGAGCACGACGGTGGCCTGTGGGTCGCGGTGAAGGTCGCCCATGTGAAGCCCGGCAAGGGCGGCGCCTTCGCTCAGGTCGAGTTGAAGAACATCCGCGACAACCGCAAGCTCAACGAGCGCTTCCGCTCCGCCGACAAGGTCGAGCGCGTCCGCCTCGACCAGAAGGACCAGCAGTTCCTCTACGAGTCCGACGGCCTCCTGCATTTCATGGACGCCGACACGTTCGAGCAGGTGACCATCGCCGCCGACATCTTCGGCGACCGCCGCCCCTTCCTCCAGGACGGCATGACCATCCAGGTCGAATATTACGAGGACGAGGCGCTGAACGCCATGCTGCCCGACAAGGTGACCTGCAAGGTCGTCGAGACCGAACCCGCCGTGAAGGGTCAGACCGCCGCCAATTCCTTCAAGCCGGCGATCCTCGACAACGGCGTCCGCGTCATGATCCCGCCCTTTGTCGGCGAGGGCGAAGCGGTCATCGTTTCGACCGAAACCATGGAATACGTCGAGCGCGCCTGACGCGGGCTCACTCTCCCAGGACAAGCCCTTCGCGGCGCTTGTCCGTGGCGCCGCGCAGCAGCGGCCCGTCGATCTGGATCACCTGAAGCCCGGAATTGAGATCAGCCGCTTCGGCGACATGGCCGCGGGCACTGAGCGCGGCGATCAGCGCCGCCGCCTCCGGCCCCTCCTCGACCTCGGTATCACCGTTGCGGTTGACGACATGCGGCAGGTCGATGGCAACCTGAGGATCGAGGTTCCAATCGAGCATCGCGATCAGCGCCTGCGCGACATAGGGGATGATGTTGGCCCCGCCGGGTGAGCCGGTCAGCAGCACCGGCGCGCCGCGATGCAACACTACCGTCGGCGCCATCGAGGAACGCGGGCGTTTGCCGCCCTCGACGCGATTGGCAACGGGGACGCCGTTCTCCTCGGGAACGAAGGAGAAATCGGTCATCTCGTTGTTGAGCAGGAAGCCGTCCACCATCACCCGGCTGCCGAAGCCGGTCTCGATGGTGGTGGTCGCCGTGACCATGTCGCCGAACCGATCCTTGATGACCAGTTGCGATGTGCCCTTGCGCGGCCGCGGACGGTCGGAGGTGAATTCCTCGGGATGCTCCCGCGGCGGTTCACCGGCGGTGGCGACGCCCATGGTGCGTAGCGGATCGATCAGCCGGGCGCGCGCGCCGAGATAGGCGGGATCGAGCAGGCCCTCCGTCGGCATATCGACGAAATCCGCGTCGGCCATGTAGCGGGCGCGGTCGGCGAAGGCGAGTTTCGAGGCCTCGATGAAGAGATGCGCCGCCTGCGGCGTGTCGCCGATCGCGGTCAGGTCGAAGGCCGAGAGGATGCCGAGGATCTGGCCGACGGTCAGCGCGCCGGAACTCGGCGGCCCCATGCCGCAGACTTCCCATACCCGGTAGTCGAGGCAGACCGGAATCCGCTCCTTCGCCTGATAGGCGGCGAGATCGGCCCGCGTCATCATTCCCGGATTGACCGCCGTCCGCGCCGCCTCGACGATCCGGGCACCGATCGGACCCTCGTAGAACGGCGTGCTGCCCTCCGCCGCGATCACGCGCAAGGTCGCGGCGAAATCCGGGTTGGCGAGGATTTCGCCCTCCGGCTTCGGCGTGCCGTCGGTATGGAAGAAGTAACCGCGGGCCACCGGGAAATCTGCGAGGTCGGGCGCGTCGGCGATCGCCGTGGCGAGGCGCCGCGAGATCGGAAAGCCCGCTTCGGCCTTGTCGATCGTGGGCTCGAACAAATCCGCCCAGGGTAGCCGGCCGTGCGCCGTGTGCAACAGTTCGAACACCTTCAGCGTGCCCGGCACACCGACCGAACGACCACCGGCGACCGCCTGTCGGAACGGGATTGGCGCACCGTCAGGCCCGAGCCAATAGTCGGGTGTCGCAGCGGCGGGCGCGGTCTCGCGGCCGTCGTAGCTGGTCAGCGTCTCTGTCTCGGCGTCCCAATAGACGAGAAATGCCCCGCCGCCGATGCCCGAGCTTTGCGGCTCCACGAGGTTCAACATCATCTGCGCGGCGACCGCGGCGTCGGCGGCGGAGCCTCCGGCCTGGAGAACCGCGAACCCCGCCTCGCTGGCCAGCGGGTTCGCCGTCGCGATCATGATCTCGCTCGCGGAGACCGACCGGCGCGCGGCGATCGCCGTCGTCGTCTCGGGCGGCGGCACCAGATTCTCGGCGACGGCGCCGAGGGGCAGCAGCGTCAAGGCGAGGCACAGGAATCGCGCCAAAAGGCTGAAATATTTTCTTGCCAACAAGATCGAGACCTTTTCTCACATCGCGCGCGAGGCTCAGTCTCCGACCGGGATCACGTCCACCGCCTGCTCGCTGGTCTGCTCACCCGCGATGCGCAGGATACCACGGACCGGCGAGACGTCGCCATAGTCGCGGCCGCGGGCGATCACGATGTGATCGGTACCGACGATCAGCGCGTTGGTCGGATCGAACTCGATCCAGCCGCTCTCGCGCCCGCACCAGGCGCGGACCCAGGCGTGCATCGCATCGGCGCCCTCGAGCCGCGCCTTGCCGGGCGGCGGATTGGTGCGCAGAAAGCCGCTGACATAGCCGGCCGGAACGCCGATGCCGCGCAGGGAGGCGATCATGATCTGGGCGAAATCCTGGCAGACACCGCGACGTCGGGCAAACGCCTCGGTCGCCGGTGTCTCGACCGTCGTCGCCTCCGGATCGAACTCCATGTCCTCGTAAAGACTCATGCCGACCGCCCGGACCGCGTCCATCGCCGTCATGCCCGGCCGCAGCTTCTCGACCGCGTAGGCGGTCATCTCCGGCGTCGGGGCCGCGCGTGGACTCGGGCCGAGGAAATGCAGCGGTGAATCCGGGTCGAGACCGCGATATTCCGCGATCTCCTCGGCCAGCCGTCCAAGCGCGGGCGATATGTCGAAGCCCGGCGCCTCGCCCATCCGGTCGACGCGGGCGGCGACGCGGAACTCGATCTCGTCATGGGTATCTCGAAACACGATCTCGACACTGTTGTTGCCGAAGAAATCGACCATGTCGGACCGTTCCGCCGGCCGCGGCTCGACCGTCAGCGAGGAGGTGACGCGGCGCTGGACGCCGGGCAGGTCGGCGGGTATCAGCCGCAGCAGGTGGCGGCCGCCGACGGCGGGGCGGTCGTAGCTGTAGGTGATGCGCAGGCCGATGTCGTACAGCATGACCTAGCTGAGATACGTCTTGGAAAGCAGTTCGGAAAGATCGCCGATCTCAAGCCTCAAGGTCAGCAGGCTGGTTTCGTCCAGCGTGTCGGGCGTCTGGACCGCGAGTGAGGTGTGGGTCCGCAGCACGGCGCGCGACAATTCCGACAGCTGGCCGTTCACCTCGGCCCCGGGCAGGAAGGCGGCCTGATCGCGCAACTCCGTCAGTTGATAGAGTACCGAGCGCGGGTTCATGATGTCGAGCGCGAGCAGGTCGACCACCGTGTCGCGCGTGGTCGAGACCGCGTAGCGGCGGCGGTGGGACATCACGCTGTCACCGATCTCGACCGCGAGATCGAGCGCGCCGTCCGGTGCGTCGGGCTTGCCGAGCCAGGAAATCGCGCTCGCCATCGCCATCGCCCGCTCCAGCGACCTGCCGATGATAAGAAAGCGCCAGCCGGTGAACCGGTACATGTTTTCGTGCACGAGACCCGAGAAGCCGGTGATCTTGCGCAAAAGGACACCCATCGCGCGCGCGGTGTCATCGCCGGGGGTGACCGTGGCCGCCATCTTGCGCGTGGTGCGGGCGAGATCGTTCAGCGCCATCCAGCCGTCGGTCGAGAAGCGGTCGCGCACGTGGCTCGCGCTGGTTATCGCCGCGCTCAGCGTCCATTGCAGGCCGGAAGGAATACCCTCGGACGTGTCGACGCCACTCGCCTCCAGATGCTCGGCGAGATGGGCGATGAGGGGCGCCTCGGGATCAGCCGTTTCGGCGAGGCGGATATGATGGGCGCGGAGGAGGCGCATCATGCCCTCCGCCCGTTCGACATAGCGGCCCAGCCAGAAGAGATTGTCGGCGGCGCGGCTGGGTAGCACCCCGGGCCGGACGCGGGCATATGGCCCGACCGGGGCGGGAAGCATCGAGATGCTCTCCACCGGTTTCTCGCTGACGATCCAGACGTCGGCGGCGGAGCCTCCACGCTGCATGGCGATCGCGGTCGCGTCCGGCGTGCGGCCGATGCGGGCGAAGCCGCCGGGCATCACCTGCCAGCCGCTCGGTGTGCGCACGAGGAAGGCGCGCAGGCTCATCGGACGCGGCACCAGCTGGCCGTCGACATGCGCCGGCGTCGTGGAAAGCGTCACGGCCTCCTGCCCGACGAGGCCCGGGCCGTCCGCTTCGAGCCACGCATCGACCGAGGGGCGGGCTCGGCCGCGGAAGTGGTCGCCGAGCACCGTCGTCTCGTCGATATCGAACGGCAGCCGTGTCGAGAGGGCCGAGCCGATCATCATCCGGTCGGCATGGGCGCGGACATGCGCGCGCTCCGCCGCCTGCCCGCACCACCAGGTCGCGATGTTCGGCAGCGCCAGCGGCTCGCCGCGGAGCGCAAGCGAAATACGGGGCAGGAAGGCCAGCAGCGCCCGCGTCTCCAGCACGCCCGAGCCGAGGGCGTTGACCAGGGTGACATTGCCCCGACGCACGGCGTTGACGAGGCCGGGGGTGCCCAGTCGCGAGCTTGAATCGAGTTCCAGCGGGTCGGCGAAGGCCGCGTCGAGACGGCGCCAGAGAACGGTCACCGGGCGAAGACCGGCGACGGTCCGCACCATTACCCTGCCCTGCGAAACGGTCAGGTCCTCGCCCTCGAGCAGCATGAATCCGAGGTAGCGGGCGATATAGGCATGTTCGAAATAGGTATCGTTGAGCGGCCCCGGCGTCAGGATCGCCACACGCGAGTCGGGATCCGAGGTCAGCCCCTGCAGCGCGTCGCGGAAGGTGCGGAAGAAGCCGGCCAGTCGGTGGACATGCGCCTCGGCATAAATGTCGGAGAAGACCCGGGCGGTCGCGACCCGGTTCTCCAGCGCGAAGCCAGAGCCCGAAGGGGCCTGGGTCCGGTCGCCGAGCACCCACCAGGACCCGTCCGGCCCGCGGCCGAGCTCGAAGGCGAGGAAATGCAGATAGTGCCCGCCGCGCGGCGGAATGCCGACCAGCGGCCGCAGCCATTCCCGGCTGCGCGCGATCAGCGACGCGGGCAACTGCCCGGTGCTGACCAGCCGGTTCGCACCGTAGAGATCGGCGACGACGGTCTCCAGCAGGTCGGCGCGCTGGATCAGGCCGTCGGCGATGCGCCGCCACTCCGCCTCCTCGATCAGAACGGGCACATGGGCCAGCGGCCAGGCGCGTTCCGTCGAGATGGTGTCGCCGTACTGACGGAAGAAGACGCCGGCGTCACGGAGATACTGGTCGCCCCGGGCGAAACGGCCGGCCAGTTCGTCCGGGGGGATCGTCGTCAGATGCTGGATCAACTGGCGCCAGACCGGCCGGAGTTGGCCCGACGGATCCATGAGTTCGTCCGCGACCCCGGGAAGCGGCCGGTATCCGGCGAGCAACGCCGGAGGGCCGGCCGCGAGGCTGCGGACGTCCATGCCTCAGTATCCCGGCGATCTGCGCAGATCGAGCGTCATCGGGAACGCCGGGTTCGGGGTTTCGAGCGGCGGCGCGAAATAGCCCGGCGTATGGCCGAGCGGCTCGAACCGCGCCAGCCGCCGCGCCTCGGCCTCGTTGCCATTGACCGGGAAGGTGTCGTAGTTGCGCCCGCCCGGATGGGCCACGTGATAGACGCAGCCGCCGAGCGACCGCCCGCTCCAGCTGTCGTAGATGTCAAACGTGAGCGGCGCGTTGACGGGCAGCACGGGATGCAGCGCCTGCGCCGGCTGCCAGGCCTTGTAGCGCACGCCGGCGACCGCGACCCCGCCGGTTTCGGTGGCGCGGAGCGGCAGGCGCCGTCCGTTGCAGGTCACGGTGTAGCGCTCGGGGTCGGTCGTGGTCAGCTTCACCTGCAACCGTTCGGTGGAGCTGTCGGTGTAGCGCACGGTGCCGCCGATCGCGCCGGTCTCGCCCAGCACGTGCCAGGGTTCGAGCGCGGCGCGCAGCTCGAGATTGACGCCCTCGTACTGAACTTCCCCGCAGAACGGGAAGCGGAACTCGGCCTGCGCCTCGAACCACTCGGGCCGCATTTCGAAACCATGCGCGGTCAGGTCGCGCAACACGTCGAGGAAGTCCTGCCAGACATAGTGTGGCAGCATGAACCGGTCGTGCAGCACGGTGCCCCAGCGGGTGAGGTCGCCGCTCGCCGGGCTCTGCCAGTAGCGGGCGATCAATGCGCGGATCATGAGCTGCTGCGCCAGACTCATGCGCGCATCCGGCGGCATTTCAAAGCCGCGGAACTCGACCAGCCCGAGGCGCCCGGTCGGACCATCGGGCGAATAGAGCTTGTCGATACAGATCTCGGCGCGGTGGGTATTGCCGGTGACATCGACCAGCAGGTTGCGCAGCAGGCGGTCGACGAGCCAGGGCAGCGGCTGCACGCCCATGCCCGGCGCGGGCATCTGCGCCATGGCGATCTCCAGCTCGTAGAGACCGTCGTGGCGGGCCTCGTCGATGCGCGGCGCCTGGCTGGTCGGGCCGATGAACAGGCCGGAGAACAGGTAGGACATCGACGGATGCCGCTGCCAGTGCAGGATCAGGCTGCGCAGCAGATCCGGCCGGCGCAGGAACGGGCTGTCGAGCGTGGTGCCGCCGCCGACCACGACATGATTGCCGCCGCCGGTGCCGGTATGGCGACCGTCGATCATGAACTTGTCGGCGCCGAGCCGGCTCGCGCGGGCCTCCTCATAGACCGTTTCGGTGATCGCGACGCAATCTTCCCAGCTGTTCGCCGGATGGATGTTGACCTCGATCACACCCGGATCGGGCGCGACGCGGACGACGTTCAGCCGCGGATCGTGCGGCGGCGCGTAGCCCTCGATATGCACCGGCAGGCCAAGGGCCCTGGCCGAGGTCTCCGCCGCCGCGACCAGCTCCAGATAGTCCTCCACCCGCTCCACCGGCGGCATGAAAACGCAGAGCCGGCCGTCGCGCGGCTCGACGCTGAGCGCGGTGCGCACGGCGCCGTCGAGCTCGCCGATCACCTGCTCGATCCGGTCCTGGGTCGGCTCCGAGGCAGTGAAGCGCGCCGTCGCCTGCGGGCGAACGATCGGCGTGGCGACCCGCGGCTCGGGCAGCGGGTCGCGCGGTACCGTCGGATCGGCGATGTTGGTGTAGGGGTAGGAGGACGCCGGCACGTGGGGCAGCGAACTCAGCGGAATGCGATAGCCGACCGGGCTGTCGCCCGGCACCAGGAACAGATACTTCCGCCGCAGCCGCCAGCGCTCCGACCGCCAGCGGTGCGAGGGGTTCGCCTTGGATTGCCAGCGCTGGATCGGCAGCACGAAGCCGCTCGGCGCGGTCAGGCCGCGGGAGAACACACGGCTGATCCGGTGCCGCTCCTCGGCGTCCTCGAGCTCGCTGTTCTCGGGCGTCACATTCTCCGGCAGGGAGGCTTCCTTCAGGATCCAGGTCGCGGGATCCTCGAAGGCGGGCGTGACGAGCTCCGACTCGACGCCGAGCGCGTCGGCGATGCCCATCAGCAACCGTTCCGCCTCGTCCGGGCCGACGCCGGTCTCCTTGCCTTCCGCGGCGATCAACTCGGCGTCGTGCCAGATCGGCTTGCCGTCGCGCCGCCAGTAGAGCGAGAAGGTCCAGCGCGGCAGCGTCTCGCCCGGGTACCATTTGCCCTGGCCGTAGTGCAGGAAGCCGCCCGGCGCGAACCGGTCGCGCAGGCGCCGGATCAGCTCGTCGGCGAGCGCGCGCTTGTTCGGGCCGACGGCGTCGGTGTTCCATTCGCCGCTCTCGAAATCGTCGATCGAGACGAAGGTCGGCTCGCCACCCATGGTCAGGCGCACATCGCCGGCGACCAGCGCCGCGTCGACCTTGCGGCCGACATTGTTCAGCGCCGTCCAGGCCTCGTCGGAATAGGGCTTGGTGATCCGCGGATGCTCGGCCACGCGGTTGATCTTCATGTCGAAATCGAACTCGACATTGGCCGAGCTCGCCATCCCCGAGATCGGCGCCGCGTTGCGGAAATGCGGCGTCGCCGCCAGCGGCACGTGGCTCTCGCCGGTCAGGAGGCCCGATGTCGGGTCGAGCCCGATCCAGCCCGCGCCCGGCAGATAGACTTCGCACCAAGCATGCAGGTCGGTGAAGTCATGGTCGGTCCCGGCGGGGCCGTCGAGCGAGATCAGGTCGGGCTTCAGCTGGATCAGATATCCCGAGACGAACCGCGCCGCGAGGCCGAGGTTGCGCAGGGTCTGCACGATCAGCCAGCTCGAATCCCGACACGATCCGGTGCCACGCTCGAAGGTCTCCTCCGGCGTCTGGACCCCGGGCTCCATGCGGATCACGTAGCCGACGGTGTTGGCGACACGGGCGTTCAGCCCGACGACGAAATCGACGGTCCGCGCCCGGTCGCGCGGGATGGTGTCGAGAAACGCCCGGAACATGGGGCCGACCGGCTCGGGCCGGCGATAGATCTCGAGATCGGGCCGGATGTCCTCGGGATATTCGAACGGCCAGTGCTCGGCGCTTTCCTCGACGAAGAAGTCGAAGGGATTGTAGACCGTCATGTCGGCGACGAGATCGACCTCGATCTTCAGCTCCGTGACCGGCTCGGGGAAGACGAACCGCGCCATCCAGTTGCCGTAGGGGTCCTGCTGGTGGTTGACGAAGTGACCAGCCGGACTGACGCGCAGCGAATGGGAGATCACCCGGGTACGCGAATGCGGCGCGGGCCGCAGGCGGATGATCTGCGGTCCGAGCGTGACGGGGCGATCATACTTGTAGTGGGTGAGGTGGTAGATGCTGGCCTTGATCGACATGTCTGGATACGGCTCCGGCGAAACTCGAGGGTTAACGTTTCACAAAAGATTGCAGCGCACCATGCTTCTTTGGGGATTCCGCGCCGAGACGCGCCGACGGCGGATTTCCGGCGCCGCCGTCCGCCATCCGAACGATGCGTTGCCTGACTTCCGCGCGGTGGCGCGTCCGCGCCGCGGCGAACAAGGAGGAGCGCGGGGCATCCGATCCCTCGCGGGCCAGGAAACGGGACACATGCCGCTCCATGCGCCTGCCATCATCGCGCCGGTCTTCGTCATCATCGCGATCGGCCACGCGGCGTTGGTCAGCGGCCAGGGTGACGCGCGGGCTCGCGCTCCGCGCCGCGACGGCGCTGTCCGCGGGAACCCTGTCCGCCCTGATCCCCGGTCATTTCGGGACGGTGACGCTCGGATCCCAGGGAGCACCGCCCTCGCCGCGGGGCCCAGGCGTCAGACCGTCATCCAGCGGCGCACTTCGTTTTCGTCCAGCTCGGAGGTCTTGCCCGCCAGAACAATGCGTCCGCGGTCCATCACCGCGATCCGGTCGGCGAGATCCACCGCGAAATCGAAGAACTGCTCCACCAGGACGATCGCCATCGTGCCCTGATCGCGCAGATAGGCGATCGCCCGGCCGATGTCCTTGATGATCGAGGGCTGGATCCCTTCCGTCGGCTCGTCGAGCAGCAGCAGGCTCGGATTGGTCACCATCGCCCGCCCGATGGCGAGCTGCTGCTGCTGGCCACCGGAGAGGTCGCCGCCGCGCCGGCCCATCATCTCGGCCAGCACCGGAAAGAGCTCGAATACCGTGTCCGGAATCCTGCGCTGGCCGCGGGGCAGCAGAGCATAGCCGGTTTCCAGATTCTCCTTCACCGTCAGCAGCGGGAAGATCTCGCGCCCCTGCGGCACCGTCGCCACGCCGAGCTGGGCGCGCGCGTCGGGCCGCAGCTTGCTGATATCCTTGCCCTTCCAGAGGATCTGGCCGCTCCGGATGCCCTGTCGGCCGGAAACGGCGCGCAGCATCGAGGTCTTGCCCACGCCATTGCGCCCGAGGATCGACGTCACCTGCCCGACCTCGGCGTCGAGCGAGACGCCTTTCAGCGCCTGCGCCGCGCCATAATAGAGATCAAGGCCGGTGATGCTCAGTTTCTCAGCGGCCAAGATACACCTCGATCACTTCCTGGTTGGCCGAGACATGGTCGAGCGACCCCTCCGCCAGAACCGCGCCCCGATGCAGCACCGTGACCTTGCAGTCCAGCGCCCGCACGAAATCCATGTCATGTTCGATCACCACGACCGACCGTTCGCCCGCGATACCGCGCAGCAGTTCGGCGGTGCGCATGGTCTCGGCGTCGGTCATGCCGGCGGCCGGCTCATCGACCAGCAGGAGCAGCGGCTCCTGCGCCAGCAGCATGCCGATCTCGAGCCACTGCTTCTGGCCGTGGCTGAGGCTGCCGGCGAGGCGGTGGCGCGCGCCTGTCAGCCGCACGAGTTCCAGAAGCTCGTCGATCCGCGACTTCTGCGGCCGGCTGATCTTGAAGAACAGGCTCGACTTGACGCCGCGGTCGCCGGCCAGCGCCAGCATCAGATTGTCCTCGACGGTGTGGGTCTCGAATACCGTCGGCTTCTGGAACTTCCGGCCGATGCCGAGCCGCGTGGTCGAGGCTTCGTCGAGCCGCGTCAGATCGGTCTCGGCGCCCCAGATCACCTGCCCGCTGTCGGGCCGCGTCTTGCCGGTGATGATGTCGAGCATCGTCGTCTTGCCGGCGCCGTTCGGGCCGACGACGGCGCGCAACTCACCTTTGGCGATGGCGATCGACAGGCCGTTGATCGCCTTGTAGCCGTCGAAGGCCCGATGCACGTCCTGCAGATAGAGCTGGGTCTCCCTCACGCCTCGACCTCCCGCGTTTCGGGCTCAGGTTTCTCCCGCCGCTTGACGATTTTCTCGACCAGGCCGAGCACGCCCTGCGGCAGGAAGATGGTGACGATGATGAACATCGCGCCGAGCACGAAGAGCCAGGCGTCCGGCATGACGCCGGTCAGCCAGCTCTTGGTCGAGGTGACGATCAGCGCGCCGATCGCCGCGCCGACCAGCGTCGCCCGGCCGCCGAGCGCCACCCAGATCACGATTTCGATCGAGTTCGCCGGGCTGAACTCGCCCGGATTGATGATCCCGACCTGCGGCACATAGAGCGCCCCGGCGACCCCCGCCATCATCGCCGAGACGGTGAAGACGAAGAGCTTGTAGTGCTCGACCCGGTAGCCGAGAAACCGCGTCCGGCTCTCGGCGTCGCGCACGCCGAGCAGCACCTTGCCGAACTTCGAAATGGTGATCGCGCGGCCAAGCAGCAGCCCGAGGGCGAGGGCGACCGCCGACATGACGAAGAGCGTCACCCGGGTCGTGTCCGCCGACAGGCTGAAGCCGAGCACGTCGCGGAAGTCGGTCAGGCCGTTGTTGCCGCCAAGTCCCATCTGGTTGCGGAAGAAGGCGAGCAGCAGCGCGTAGGTCATCGCCTGGGTGATGATCGACAGATAGACGCCGGTGACGCGGCTTCGGAATGCGAAATAGCCGAAGACGAAGGCCAGCGCGCCGGGCACCAGCAGCACCATCACGCAGGCGAACCAGAACATGTCGAACCCGTGCCAGAACCATGGCAGTTCGGTATAGTTCAGGAACACCATGAAATCGGGCAGGATCGGGTTGGCATAGACGCCGCGGTCGCCGATCTCGCGCATCAGATGCATGCCCATGGCATAGCCACCGAGCGCGAAGAAGGCGCCATGCCCGAGGCTGAGGATACCGCAGTAGCCCCAGACAAGATCGAGCGACACCGCGAGCAGCGCATAGCAGAGATACTTGCCGAGCAGCGCCACGATGTAGCTCGGCACATGCCCGCCGGACCCCGGCTCGGCCAGCAGATTGCCGAGCGGCACCAGCACGGTGACGACGAGCAGCAGCGCGAGGAAGATCCCCATGCGCTTGTCGATGAAGCTCGCGCGCATGGCTCAGCCCTCCACGGCGCGGCCGCGGGTCGGGAAGAGACCCCGAGGCCGTTTCTGAATGAACAGGATGATGAAGACCAGGATCAGGATCTTGGCCAGTACCGCGCCGACGAAGGGCTCCATGAACTTGTTGGCGATGCCGAGCGAGAAGGCCGCGGCGAAGGTGCCCCAGAGATTGCCGGCGCCGCCGAACACCACGACGAGGAAGCTGTCGATGATATAGGCCTGCCCGAGATTGGGGGAGACATTGTCGATCTGGCTGAGCGCGACGCCCGCCAGCCCGGCGATTCCGGCGCCGAGGCCGAAGGTCAGCGCATCGACCTTCGCCGTGCGGATGCCCATCTCGGCCGCCATCGGCCGGTTCTGCGTCACCGCCCGCATCTGCAGGCCGAACAGTGTGCGCTTCAACAGGAGGAGCAGCCCGAGGAACACCGCGAGCGCGAAGATCACGATATAGAAGCGGTTCCAGGTGACGGTCATCTCGCCGACCTGGAAGGCGCCCGACATCCAGGAGGGGTTGCCGACCTCGCGGTTCGACGGGCCGAACAGGGTGCGCACCGTCTGTTGCAGGATCAGGCTGACCCCCCAGGTGGCGAGCAACGTCTCCAGCGGCCTTCCGTAGAGGAACCGCACGATCCCCCGTTCGATCCCGACACCGATCGCGCCCGCCACCAGGAAGGCGAGCGGCGTCGCGATCAGCAGCGACCAGTCGAAGAGCCCGGGATAATACGTGCGGATAACCTGCTGGGTGAGGTAGGTTGTGTATGCGCCAAGCATGATCAACTCGCCGTGCGCCATGTTGATGACGCCCATCACCCCGAAGGTGATGGCGAGGCCGACCGCCGCGAGCAGCAGAACCGATCCGAGCGACACGCCGAACCAGACGTTCTGCGCCACGCCCCAGATCGCCCGCGCCCGCTCGATCTCGGCCTTGGCCTCGGTCGCGGCGGCCGCGACCTCCGGCTGATCGGACGATACGTATCTGGTGATCGCGGTCAGCGAGTCATTGCCGCCCCTGTCCCGCACCACGGCGAGGGCGGCCACCTTGTCGGCGGCCGAGGCGTCGGATTCGAGCATGGCGAGCGCCTGGGCTTCGCGCAGCGTCTTGGCGACGCCGGAATCCTGCTCCGCCGCCAGAGCCTCGGCGATCGCGGGCAAGGCCTCCGGATCGGCGGCGAGGAAGGCGGCGTTGGCGGCGGCGAGCCGCTTCGCCGGATCGGGCGACATCAGGGTCAGCGTGCCGATCGCGGCGCGGATCGCCCGGCGCAGCCCGTTGTTCACCCGTATCGGCTCGGTGCTGCGCGCGGCGACCGGCCCGAGCGCGACACCGGTCAGCGGATCGAACCCGACCGCGCGCCCCCCCTTGCCGGTGACCCGCAGGATCGCGCCATCGGCCGTGCGTTGCCGAAGCTCACCCGCGGAGAGCGCCTCGAGCAGACCCTCGGCGCGCGGGTCGGTGGTGGCGGCGATCTCCGCCACCACTTCGGCGCGATCGTTGAAATTTCCGTCCGGGAGCCGCTGGACCAGCTCTTCCAGGGTCTGGGCGGCGACACCCTGCCCCACCAGGGCGAGCCCGATCCAGATGACGACGGCTGCTAGGAAGCGCATGGAAACTCCGCGACTGACGCTTGAAACAATTGCCACAATCCACTGGCGTTTCGGGGAAACACCTATGTGGGATCGGAAAGGAGCGCGGACCCTTCCGGGGTCCGCGCGTCACGATCGTTCAGGTCAGTTCGTCGCGCCGCCGCATTTGCCGGTGGCGACGTTGAAGTTGCCGCAGGACATGGGCGAGCGCCAGTTGGCGATCAGCTCGGCCGATTCCGGCAGGTAGTCGGACCATTCGTCGCCCAGAACGAGACCGGAGGTTTCCCAGACGGTTGCGATCTGGCCATCATCCTGGATCTCGCCGATCAGAACCGGCTTGGTGATGTGATGGTTCGAGCCCATCGACGCGATGCCGCCGGTCAGGTTCGGAACCGCGACGCCTATCATCGCGTCGAGCACCGGATCGGTGTCGGTGGTGCCGGCCGCCTCGACCGCCTTCACCCACATGTTGAAGCCGATATAGGTGGCTTCCATCGGGTCGTTGGTCACGCGGTCATCCGACTTGATGAACTTGTGCCATTTCTCGATGAAGGCCGCGTTCTCGGGCGTATCGACGCTCATGAAGTAGTTCCAGGCCGCCAGATGGCCGACCAGCGGCTTGGTGTCGAGACCCGCCAGCTCCTCCTCGCCGACCGAGAAGGCGACGACCGGAATATCCTCGGCCGAGATGCCCTGATTGCCGAGCTCCTTGTAGAACGGCACGTTGGCGTCGCCGTTGATGGTCGAGACCACGGCGGTCTTCTTGCCCTCGGAACCGAACTTCTTGATGTCCGAGACGATGGTCTGCCAGTCGGAATGACCGAAGGGCGTGTAATTGATCATGATGTCCTCGGGCGCGACGCCCTTGGCCTTGAGATAGGCTTCGAGGATCTGGTTCGTGGTGCGCGGATAGACATAGTCTGTGCCCGCGAGCACCCAACGTTCCACGCCCTCGTCGTTCATCAGATAGTCGACCGCCGGGATCGCTTGCTGGTTCGGCGCGGCGCCGGTGTAGAAGACGTTGCGCTCGCTCTCCTGGCCCTCGTACTGGACCGGATAGAACAGGATCGAATTCAGCTCTTCGAAGACCGGCAGCACCGACTTGCGGCTGACGGAGGTCCAGCAACCGAAGACCACGTCGACCCCGTTCGCCGCGATCAGTTCACGGGCCTTCTCGGCGAAGAGCGGCCAGTCCGACGCGGGATCGACCACCACGGCCTCGAGCTTCTTGCCGAGCAGGCCGCCCTTGGCGTTCTGCTCCTCGACCATCATCAGGACCGCGTCCTTCAGCGTCGTCTCCGAGATCGCCATCGTGCCCGACAGCGAATGCAGCACGCCGACCTTGATCGTTTCCTCCTGGGCGAAGGCGGCGCCGGCCCACAGGGCCCCGGCCAAAGCCGCGGAAGTGCCCAAACACTTGATCTTGCTTATCATGTACCTCGTCCCGTCGAATGAAGCGCGTGCGTCCGTCTCTAGGCATCTCAACGGGACGCGGAGGTTCCCCCTGCGTCTTCGCGGCGCGCCGCCACCGCCATCGTCAAGCGCGCCTCAGGCTGCGGCCGGGGGCGAAATCGGTCAAGCGGCATCGCACAATTTTCGTGCTGCACTAAACAATTGCATGAATTTTATGCTGTGTTGTATGGGATTCACTATTTCGAGATCATAATGCAAGCAGCGAGTGGCCGCGCATCACGGCGCGAGTTGCGGGATCTCCAGGATCAGATTGCGGCGCGCGGCATGGGCAAAGGCCGCCTGCCCGTTGGCGGTCACCATGAAAGCGGCCACCAGCCCGATCGGGCCCCCTTGCGCACAGGCAACCTCATCGGCGCGCCGGTCAATGCCGGACCGTTGACACGGACCGCGGCGCGGCCCACGAACGTGAGCGACCCCCCAAAACCCCGGAGACATGATGACCGTCTGGATCTATCCCGTGATCGCGGCGCTGCTCGGCGCGCTCCTGACCGTCCAGCCGCTGGTGAACGCGATCCTGGCCCGATCGGTGGGCAATCCGCTGGCGGCGACGACGGTCTCGGTGCTGGTTTCCTTCCTGAGCGCGCTCCTCCTGCTGGCCGCGACCGGACGGGTCACCGACCTCGGGCGGGCGGTGACGGCGCCGGTGCCCTGGTGGGTCTATCTCGCCGGCATCGCCGGCTCCGCCTTCGTGCTCGGCGCGATCATGATCGCGCCGGTGATCGGCGGCGCGGCGTTTTTCGTCTGCGTGGTGGCGGGACAACTGATCGGCGCGACGCTCGGCGACCATTTCGGCATCCTCGGCCTCGCCGAGCGGCCGGTCTCGATCGAGCGGCTGGCCGGTCTGGCGCTGGTGCTCGGCGGCGCGATCCTGGTGCAGCGTGGCTGAGCCGGACCCCGACGCGGAACGCGGGTAACGGTCCCCGGAGGGCGTTTCCGTCAAGTGAACAGGTTTTTCGCGTTGGCACTTAGGCCCGACGACCGCCGATCTGAGCGATGTCCAGCACGTCGAGCACCTTTGCCTCGATCTGCTCGGCGTTCATCCCGGCGACGGCGTACATGCGTGCTGGGCTGTCCTGGTCGATGAAAGTGTCGGGAAAGACCATGGAGCGGAATTTCAGGCCGCGGTCGAACACGCCGGCCTCCGCCAGCAACTGCGCGACATGGCTGCCGAAGCCGCCGATCGCGCCCTCCTCGATGGTGATCAGCGCCTGATGGCCGGCGGCGAGGCGCAGGATCAGGTCGCGGTCGAGCGGCTTGGCAAAGCGCGCATCGGCGATGGTCGGGCGGATGCCGCGCGCGCCGAGCGCCTCGGCGGCCTTCAGGCATTCCGCGAGCCGGGCGCCGAAGGACAGGATCGCGACCCCCGCACCCTCCAGCACCACCCGCCCCTTGCCGATTTCCAGTGGCCGGCCGCGCT
Organism: uncultured Amaricoccus sp.; assembly: GCF_937891315.1. GTDB lineage: Bacteria > Pseudomonadota > Alphaproteobacteria > Rhodobacterales > Rhodobacteraceae > Amaricoccus. The sequence goes on from NZ_CALAGI010000141.1 coordinate 55,188, forward strand.
CCGGCATCTCGACGCCAACCCCCTCGCCCCGCGGAAAGCGGAAGGCGCTCGGCCGGTCGTCGATGGCGGCCGCGGTGGCGACCATATGAACCAGCTCCGCCTCGTCCGCCGCCGCCATCACCACGAAATCCGGCAGGTTGGCGAGGAAGGCGACATCGAAGGCACCGGCGTGGGTCGGCCCGTCCGCGCCGACGAGGCCGGCGCGATCGATGGCGAAGCGCACCGGCAGCCGCTGGATCGCCACGTCATGAACCACCTGATCATAGCCGCGCTGCAGGAAGGTCGAATAGATCGCGCAGAACGGCTTCATCCCCGCGGCGGCCATGCCGGCGCAGAAGGTGACGCCATGCTGCTCGGCGATGCCGACGTCGAAGCAGCGTTTCGGGAACCGCTCGGCGAAGAGATCGAGGCCGGTGCCGTCCGGCATCGCGGCGGTCACCGCGACGATCCGTTCGTCCGCCTCGGCCTCGCGGATCAGGCTCCGGGCAAAGACCTTGGTGTAGGCCGGTGCGTTCGAGGGCGCCTTGGCCTGGGCGCCGGTGACAACGTCGAACTTGCCGACGCCGTGGTACTTGTCGGAGGCGCGCTCCGCCGGGGCATAGCCCTTGCCCTTCCGGGTCAGGGCGTGGATCAGCACCGGCCCGTGGGCGCGGGCCTTGACCGCGCGCAGGATCGACAGCAGCTGTTCCATGTCGTGCCCGTCGACCGGACCGATGTAGGAAAATCCGAGATCCTCGAACAACCGTCCACCGACGGTCGCGGCCTTGACGAGATCGCGCGCCCGTTTCGCCCCCTCGCGAAAGGGTCCGGGCAGCAGGCTGACCGCGCCCTTCGCGGCGGCGTAGAGATCCTGGAACGGCTCGCCCGCGTAGATCCGCGACAGATAGGAGGACATTGCGCCGACCGGCGGGGCGATCGACATCTCGTTGTCGTTCAGGATGACGAACAGCCGTTCCTTCATGTGACCGGCGTTGTTCAGCGCCTCATAGGCCATGCCGGCCGACATCGCGCCGTCGCCGATCACGCAGACCACCTCGCCCACGTCCGGCGCGCCAAGATCGCGGGCGACCGCGTAGCCGAGGCCCGCCGAGATCGAGGTCGAGGAATGCGCCGCGCCGAAGGCGTCGTAGGGGCTTTCCGCGCGCTTGGTAAAGCCCGAAAGCCCGCCCCCGGCGCGCAGCGTACGGATCCGGTCGCGCCGCCCGGTCAGGATCTTGTGCGGATAGCACTGATGGCCGACATCCCAGATCAGTTTGTCGGTCGGCGTGTTGAAGACCGCGTGGATCGCGACGGTCAGCTCGACCACCCCAAGTCCGGCGCCGAGATGTCCGCCGGTCACACTGACCGCCGAGATGGTCTCCGCGCGCAACTCCTCCGCCACCCGGGCGAGATCGGCGTTTGACAGGCCACGCAGATCGGCGGGCACCGCGATACGGTCGAGAAACGGGGTGCGAGGCGCGGAAACGGTGCCGGTGCCGTCGGTCATGCCAGTCTCCTTCAGGCGCCGCGGGCCAGGGCGAACTCGGCGGCGTTTCGCAGGTTCCCGGCGGCCGAGCCATAGGGCACCAGAGTGTCGCAGGCGCGCGCGACGAGTTCCTCGGCCAGCCCGCGCGCCCGGTCGATGCCAAGCAGCGAGACGAAGGTCGCCTTGCCGGCCGCGGCGTCCTTGCGCAGCCGCTTGCCCGTCACCTCGGGATCGCCCTCGACATCGAGGATATCGTCGCGGATCTGGAAGGCGAGGCCGAGGTCGGCGGCGTAGGCGCGCAGGGGCGCGATGTCGGACCGGCCGAGCACCGCGCCTGATTCCGCCGCCCAGATAATGAGCGCCCCGGTCTTCAGCCCCTGCAGCGCGCTGATCTGCTCGAGATCGAGCGGCGCGGCCGCGGTCTCGGCGGCGATGTCGAGCGCCTGGCCACCGACCATGCCCATCGCCCCCGCCGCCTGGGCGAGCCGCGTGATCAGCCGCACCTGCAGTCTGGGGTCAATCGCACCCTGTGGCGAGGCGAGGATCTCGAAGGCGAGCGCCTGAAGCGCGTCGCCAGCCAGGACCGCCGTCGCTTCGTCCCATTTCACGTGCACGGTTGGTTGGCCGCGGCGCAGGTCGTCATCGTCCATACAGGGCAGGTCGTCATGGATCAGGCTGTAGGCATGGACGCATTCGACCGCCGCGGCTGCCCGCAAGGCCTGGGCCGGCGGAACGCGGAAGAGCGCGGCGCTCTCCATCGCGAGATAGGCGCGCATCCGCTTGCCGCCCGACAGCGCGCCATGCCGCATCGCCGCCCCGAGCGTTGTGTCGGCCGCCGGCAACAGCGTTTCGAGCAGCGCCTCTACGCTGGCGGCCGCGTCGCCGAGGCGCGCGTGGAAGGCCGGGGCATCGGGCTGCATGGTGTCAGCCGATATCGACGGGGCGCGCGCCGATCCGACCGTCGGGACCTTGGGTGATTTCCGCGACCCGCGCCTCGGCGGCCTTGAGCTTGTCTTCGCAATGTCCGCGCAGCTCCGCGCCGCGGGCATAGAGCGCGATCGATTCCTCGAGCGGCACGTCGCCGGATTCCAGGCGGGCGACCACCTGCTCCAGTTCCTGCAGCGCCGTCTCGAAGCTCAGTTCCGCGACCTCAGCCATACCCGCGTTCCATCAAGGCCCGTACGTGCGTCGCCGCCGACGACGCGAGCGAGCCCAGATCATATCCACCTTCCAATGTCGAGACGACGCGGCCCTGGCAGACGCGATCGGCGACGTCGCACAGTCGGTTGGTGGCCCATGCGAAGTCGGCCTCGGTCAGGTTGAGATTGGCCAGCGGGTCGTGCGCATGGGCGTCGAAGCCGGCGGAGATGAAGATCATCTGCGGCTTGAACGCCTCCAGCGCCGGCAGGACGCGCGACAGCATCCCGGCGCGGAACACCTGGCCGCTCGCGCCCGCCGGCAGCGGCACATTGACGATCTGGCCGAAGGCGCCGGTCTCGTCGGCCGCGCCGGTTCCGGGGTAGAGCGGCATCTGCTGGGTCGAGGCGAAGAAGATGCGCGGATCGTTCCAGACGAGATCCTGCGTGCCGTTTCCGTGATGCACATCGAAGTCGACGATGCCGACGCGTTCCAGCCCGTGCGCCTCGAGCGCGTGGCGGGCGCCGATCACCACGTTGCCGAAGAAGCAGAAACCCATCGCGGTGCGGGTCTCCGCGTGGTGGCCCGGCGGGCGGATGGCACAGAAGGCATTGCGAACCTCGCCGGCCATCACCATGTCGACCGCCGCGCAGAGCGCGCCGGCCCCGCGGCGGGCCGCGGTCAGCGTCCAGGGGCCGATGAAGGTGTCGCCGTCGATCGAGGAAAGGCCCTGTGTCGGCGACTGGGCGACGAGCGCGGCGAGATGCTCCGCCGGATGCGCGCGAAGGATCTGGGCATCCGCGGCCAAGGGCGCGTCGACCCGCACCAGATAGGCGAATTCCTCGCCTTCGAGCGCGGCCAGCACGGCGAGCAGGCGACCCACCTGCTCCGGGTGGTCCGGCGGGGTTACGTGGGCGAGGCAATCGGAATGGGTGAGGAGCGCGGTGGACATGGCGCGACATTAGGCATTCGCCGCGCGACTTTCAAAGCCTATTCGAGGCCAATATCGAGGCACTGTCCCGGGATCTGATTCCAGAGCGATCGCATTTGGCGTGGCACTCGCTTTTCGTGCGATCCGCGGGCGGATCGCGCGGCCGCGCGCCCGGAGGAAACCCCGAAGGGCGCGAGGGGCGCGCATCCCCCGGACCTTTGGAGTCCGTTATGGGCATGTCCGGAATGACCGTCGCAGACGGTCGAGGCCATGAAGGGAAGGATACAGGAAGTAGAGCGCCAGATGCGATCGCCCGGAGGCCGGTTCGCCGTCCGCTTGACTTCGCGCGGGCGGCCGGCCCAGAGTTCGGCCAAGCGACGACGAGGCGGGACACCCGCCCGCGCCGAACTGTCCCGGGAGGACCATTTCATGAAATTCGGAACGCTCCGCGATGGTGGCCGCGACGGCCGTCTGGTGGTGGTCAGCCGCGATGTGACGCAAGCTTCCGACGCGCGGCATCTCGCGCCGACGTTGCAGCGCGCGCTGGATGACTGGGACGCCGTGTCCCCGGCCCTCCTGCTGATCGCGCGCGGCGTCGAGGCCGGCGCGCAGCCGGTCGGCCGGTTTCACGAACGGGAAGCGATGGCGCCCCTGCCCCGCGCCTACCAGTGGATCGAGGATGATGGAGGCGCGCCGCGCTGGCGCGTGAGCGAGGGCTTCGCGATGCCTCGGTCCGGCATGACCGCGGGCGAGGTCGCCGCCGGCGTCGCGGTGATTCTCGGCGATGTGGCGCTCGGGGCGGGTCCGGCGGAGGCCGCCGCCGCGATCCGTCTGGTGACGCTGGTTCAGACCTCGGCGGATGGCGGCGCGGCCTTTTCGCCGGTCGCGGTGACTCCGGATGAGCTTGGCGCCGGTTGGGATGGTTCCCGCCTGAGCACACCGCCGGCTGTCGAGGTGAACGGCCGGCCGGTGGAGGTCGGCGCCTCGGTCACGGATTTCGTAGCGCTGATCGTTCAGGCGGCGCGCGAGCGGGCCTTGCCGGCGGGAACCGTGGTCGGATCGCGGGCGATCGGGCGGTGGTTGCTCGGCCCGGGTGACCGGTGTCGGGTGGAATTGCGCGACGGCGCCGGCCATTCGATCCTCGGGGCGATCGAGCGCGCGGTCGAAACGGCCAATGTCGCCGCCGCCTGAGGCTACTTGTATTCGATGAGCCCGGCGCGGCGTCCAAGCAGGACACCGATCCGGTACTCCAGCACGCCGAGCATCTCGGGGAACTTGCCCAGCACGCCGAAGAAGGCGAACTCCCAGGCGGCACGGTCACCGATCCCTCCCCGCGCGGCCATGCGGACCACCTGCGCCGGATAGGCGAGCAAAAGCAGCAGGCCGAGCGGCGAGAACAGAAGCCCGATCCCCAGCGCCGCGACCGGCAGGGCCAGCCCCCAGATCAGTGCGCGGCGCGTCTCGCGCACCCAGTGTCGTTCGGGCGGCGCGCCATGCAGCGCCGCCCCCTCAGCGAAGGCGAAACCCGCGCGACGGGTCCGCCGCCACCATTGACCGAGCCGGGTGATCGCCGCGTCATGAAGCGTCATCTCGGCATCGAGCCGCCGGATCTTCCAGCCCTTCGCCCGCAGGCGCAGACAAAGCTCCGGCTCCTCGCCGGCGATCAGGCTCTCGCGAAAGCCGCCGACCGCCACGACGGCGCCCGCCCGCATCAGCGAGTCGCCGCCGCAGGCTCGTGCCTCACCGACCGGCGTGTCCCATTCCCGGTCGCACAGGCGGTTGTAGACCGACACCCCGGGCGCCCGCTCGCGCCGCCGGCCACAGGCGACCGCGACATCGGGATGGGCGTCAAGAAACGCTCGGGCGGTGGCGATCCAATCCGGCCGCAGTTCGCAATCGCCATCGACGAACTGCGCATAGGCGACCGGCCCAAGCGCGGCGAAACCTTCGTTGCGCGCGCGCGCGGCGGTGAAGGGCCGCGTGAGGTCGAGCGGCACCACCGTGGCGCCGGCCGCCCGGGCATTCGCGATGCTATCGTCGGTCGAGCCGGAATCGACATAGACCACCCGGTCCACGCTCCCCGCCAGCGAGGCGAGACAGGCAACGAGGCGCTGGCCTTCGTTGCGGCCGATCACCACGGCGCCGACGCCGGTCGCGACGGTCACCGGCGCGCCAGCGGGGGTCAGTTTTCCAGGATCGCGCATTGTCGCATTAATCCACTAGTCACCATCGGCTGACAACTTATGCGAGAGTGCGTGATTCGACCACCGTCGCGCGCCGCGGATGCTGGACCCGGAGAACCGAGGGCGGGCACGACGGAGAAACGACGAGCCGATGCCCAATGCCCTGGCCTATCTGATGCTGCTGGCCTGGCCGATGATCGCGGTCGTGCTCTATCAACGACTGCCGATCGAGCGGGCGCTGATCTGGTCGATTCTCGGCGCTTATCTCATCCTGCCGCCGCTGGCGAATTTCGACTTTCCGCTGATTCCGCCGTTCAACAAGATCTCGATCCCGAACCTCGTCGCCTTCGGCATCTGCGTTCTGATGCTCGGCCGGCGCATCCCGTTCCTGCCCGAGTCGGGGGTGGGCAAGGTGCTGATGCTGCTCTTTCTCATGAGCCCGGTCGCCACGGTGCTGACCAATTCGGACCCGATCTGGTTCAATGTCGGCGGCCTGCCGGGCTTGCGCGCGCATGATTCCATCTCGGCGGTGATCGGTCAGGCGATCGACATCCTGCCGTTCATCCTCGCGCGCCAGCTGCTGGCGACCGAAAAGGCGCAACGCGAGATCGTGCTGGCGCTGATGCTGGCGGGGCTCGCCTATTCGCTGCCGATGCTGGTCGAGATTCGCCTCAGCCCGCAGATCAACGTCTGGGTCTACGGTTTCTTCCAGCACGACTTCATCCAGATGATGCGCGACGGTGGCTTCCGGCCGATCGTCTTCCTGCCGCACGCGCTCTGGGTCGCCTTCTTCACGCTGATGGCGCTGCTCTCCGCGGTGGCGCTCTGGCGCGCCGAGCCGTCGAAGCGCGCGATGCACATGCTCGCCGCCGGCTATTTCGGCGTGTTGCTGGTGCTCTGCAAGAGCATGGCCTCGCTCGCCTACGCCCTGCTCCTCGTCCCGATCGTACGCTTCGCAAGCTTCCGCGCGCAGCTCCGCCTCGCGGCCGCCATGGCGCTGGTGGCGCTGTTCTTTCCGCTGCTGCGCGGCGCCGATCTGGTGCCGGTCAAGGCGATGCTGACCCAGGCCGAGGCGTTCAGCGAGGATCGCGCCGCCTCGCTCGCCTTCCGCTTCAACAACGAGAATCGCCTTCTCGACCGCGCCCGCGAGCGGCCGGCGTTCGGCTGGGGCGCCTGGGGGCGCAACCGGGTCTATGATCCACTGACCGGCAAGGATCTGTCGGTGATCGACGGCCGCTGGATCATCACCATCGGCACGTTCGGCTGGTTCGGCTATTTCGCCGAGTTCGGTCTGCTCGCCTGGCCGATCCTGCTGCTGGCACGCCGCGCGCGCCGGCTCGGCGCCGGCGAGATTCCACCCTACGCCGGCACGCTGGCGCTGATCCTCGCCGCGAACATGATCGACATGCTGCCGAACGCGACGCTGATCCCCTTCACCTGGCTGCTCGCCGGCGCCGCCCTCGGCTATGCCGAATCGCTTGGTCGCGCGCGGGCCGAAATTCCCGACACGCCGGCCGAGTCCGGCCCGGACGCCGTGCCGCCGCGTGACGAGCCGCGGACGATCCTGTGAGAAAAAGGCGGTGAACCAGATGCCATCCTCAACGCTCGGCGCCGCGCCGCTCGTTCACCCGGCGCGGCCGCGGGTCCTGGTGATCGCCGAAGCGGCGAATCCGGAATGGGTCAGCGTGCCGCTGGTCGGCTGGTCGCTGGCCAATGCGCTGCGATCCGTCGCCGACGTGCATATCGTAACCCAGATCCGCAATCGCGATGCCATCCGGCGCGCCGGGCTGATCGAGGGCGTCGATTTCACCGCGATCGATTCCGAGGCGCTGGCCCGGCCGCTCTGGGCCCTGGCCGGGGCGCTGCGCATGGGCGAGGGCAAGGGCTGGACCATGGTCCAGGCCATCGGTGCCGTCTCCTATCCCTATTTCGAGCATCTGGTCTGGAAGCGGTTCTCCGCCCGAATCCGCGCCGGCGAATTCGACATCGTGCATCGGGTGACCCCCCTCAGCCCGACCGTTTCGAGCCCGATCGCCGCGAAATGCCGCGCGGCCGGGGTGCCCTTCATGCTCGGCCCGCTGAACGGCGGCGTGCCCTGGCCCAAGGGGTTCGATTCCGAGCGCCGGCGCGAGCGGGAATGGCTGTCCTATGTGCGGGACGCCTACAAGCTCCTGCCGTCCCGGCGCGCGACGCTGGCGGCGGACGCGATCCTCGTCGGCTCGCACCATACCGAGAGCGAATTCCCGGCGCCGAGCCGCGCGCGCTGCGTCTATCTGCCGGAGAATGCGATCGACCCCGCGCGCTTCTCGCGCCGCGCGGCGCATGGCGAGGGGCCGCTCCGCGCCTGCTTCATCGGGCGGATGGTGCCCTACAAGGGGCCGGACATGCTGCTCGAAGCGGCGGCGCCCCTGCTGCGCGATGGCCGGGCGCGGCTCGACATGATCGGCGACGGGCCGATGCTGCCCGCTCTCAAGGAGCGGGCCGAGGCGGAGGGCATCGCCGCGAGCGTGGTTTTCCACGGCTGGCTCGATCACGCGAAGGTGCAGGACGTGGCCGCGGACTGCGGGCTCTTCGCCTTTCCCTCGATCCGCGAATTCGGCGGCGGCGTGGTGCTGGAGGCGATGGCGCTCGGGCTGGCGCCGCTCATCGTCGACTATGCCGGGCCGGGCGAGCTGGTAACCGGGTGCACCGGCTTCAAGGTGCCGCTCGGCTCCCGCGCCGAGATCGTCGCCGCCTTTCGCGCCGAGCTCGAACGCATCGCCGCGGACCCCGGCCAGCTCGCGCCGATCGGAGAACGGGCGCGGGCGCGGGTCGAGGCGCTCTTCACCTGGGATCGCAAGGCGGCGCAGGTCGCCGACGTCTATGACTGGGTGCTGAAACGCCGGCCGGAGCGGCCCGCGTTCTTCTGACGCATCGGGAGTGTTTCGGCTCGGGATTAACCATTCGTTGGGGATCTCCCTTAATACATGTCCCGCAACGGCATATATTGAGATTTTCCGCGATGGTCGACGCAGTCAATAATTCCATGACTAATCAGAACGACATCGCCATCGTCGGCATGGCCGCGCATCTTCCGGGCGCGAAATCCATCGGGGAATATTGGATAAACCTGCGCGACGGGATCGAGTCGATCCGCCGCCTCTCGGAGGAGGAACTGGTCGCCGCCGGCGAGACGCCCGACAGGCTCTGCCACCGCGACTATGTGCCGGCCGCGGCGCCGCTCGACGGATTCGAGATGTTCGATGGCGAGTTCTTCGGCTTCGGGCCGAAGGAATCGGCGATCCTCGATCCGCAGCACCGGCAGTTCATGGAAGTCGCCTGGGAGGCACTGGAAAACGCCGGCCATGTGCCGGAGCGGTTCGAGGGGCCGATCGGCGTCTTCGCCGGCTGCGGCATGGGCAGCTATTTCTATTTCAACATCTGCTCGAACCCCGATCTGGTCGAAAGCACGGGCATGTTCCTGCTGCGCCATACCGGAAACGACAAGGATTTCCTCGCCACCCGGGTCAGCCATGTGCTCGACCTCAAGGGGCCGAGCATCAATCTGCAGACCGCCTGCTCCACCTCACTGGTCGCGACACACTATGCCTGTCAGTCGCTGCTCAACGGCGAATGCGACATGGCGCTGGCCGGCGGCGTGACGATCGAGTTGCCGCAGGGCCGGGGCTATGTGTTCAAGGAAGGCGAGATCCTGTCGCCCGACGGGCATTGCCACGCCTTCGACCATCGCGCGCAAGGCACGGTCTTCGGCAGCGGCGCGGGCGTCGTCGTGTTGCGCCGCCTCGCGGACGCCATCGCCGACGGCGATCATATCTGGGCGGTGATCAAGGGCACCGCCGTCAACAATGACGGCGCGGCCAAGGCCGGCTATCTCGCGCCGAGCGTCGATGGCCAGGCGCGCGCGATCGCCGAGGCGCACGCGGTCGCCGGCGTCTCCGCCGAGACGATCGACTATGTCGAGTGCCACGGCACCGGAACCTATCTCGGCGATCCGATCGAGATCGCGGCGCTGACGGCGGCGTTCCGCGAGACGACCAGCGATGTCGGATTCTGCGGTGTCGGCTCGGTCAAGACCAACATCGGCCATACCGACACGGCGGCGGGGGTGGCGAGCCTCATCAAGGCGTCGCTCGCCCTCACCCATCGCCAGATTCCGCCGAGCCTGGGGTTCGAGGCGCCGAACCCCTCGATCGATTTCGAGACGAGCCCGTTCCGGGTGAACGCGGCGCTGCGTGACTGGCATTCGCACAAGGGGCCGCGGCGGGCGGGGATCAATTCGCTCGGTGTCGGCGGTACCAACGCCCACGCCGTGATCGAGGAAGCGCCGGAGCGGCCGGCGTCGGACGAGTCGGACTGGCCGTTCCAGATCCTGACGCTGTCCGGCCGATCGCGCGCGGCGCTCGATGCCAATGCCAGGGCGCTCGCCGCGCATCTGCGCGCCCATCCCGAGCAGCCGCTGGCCGATGTCGCCTGGACGCTGCGCCAGGGCCGGCGCGCCTTCGAGAAGCGGCGGGTTCTGGTGGCGGAAACCCACGAGGAGGCGGCGCGGCTTCTGGAGGCGAACGAGCCCCGGCGGGTCTTCAACCATTCGCTGGTGGCCGAGGATCCCGAGGTCGTCTTCATGTTCCCCGGCGGCGGCGCGCAATATGCCGGCATGGCGAGGGACCTCTACGAGACCGAGCCGGTGTTCGCGACCTGGATGGATCGCGGCCTCGACGTGCTCCAGCCGAAGCTCGACTATGATATCCGCGCGCTCTGGCTGCCCTCCGACGCCGACCATGCCGAGGCGGCGGAGCGGCTGAGGCGGCCTTCGGTCCAGCTGCCGCTGATCATGATCGTCGAATACGCGCTGGCGCAGCTCTGGATGTCCTGGGGCGTCCGGCCGGCGGCATTGGTCGGTCACAGCATGGGCGAGAACACCGCCGCCTGCCTCGCCGGGGTGATGTCCTTCGAGGATTGCGTCGGCCTCGTCCATCTGCGCGGCCAGCTGTTCGACACGGTGCCGGCGGGCGGCATGCTCAGCGTACCGATGGCGGCGGGTGACCTCGCGCCGCTGCTCGGCGCGGAACTCGATCTTGCCAGCGTCAACGCGCCGGAACTCAGCGTCGCCTCGGGGCCGCGAGCGGCGCTCGACGCGCTGGAGGAGACGCTGCGCGCGCGTGGCATCGAATGCCAGCGCATCCCGATCGATATCGCCGCGCATTCGCGCATGCTCGACCCGATCCTCGAACGGTTCGGCGCCTATCTGCGCTCGATCGAGCTCAAGGCGCCGACCATTCCCTTCGTCTCCAACCGCACCGGCGCCTTCATCACCGACGCCGAGGCGACCGATCCAGACTACTGGGTCCGCCATCTGCGCGGCACGGTGCGTTTCGCCGATTGTGTCACCACCCTCGCGCAGGAGCCGGACCGGATCTATCTCGAAGTCGGCCCCGGCAAGGCGTTGAGCTCGCTGACCCAGGCGCATGGCGCGGTTCCGGGCAATCAGGTGCTGAGCGCACTGCGTCATCCCGAGGAGAAGATCGCCGACGACGTCTATTTCCTGCAGGTGATCGGCCGGCTGTGGGCGACCGGCGTCAAGCTCGACTGGGAACCGATCTGGGGCGAGGCGAGGCGCCACCGCGTGCCGCTGCCCACCTACGCCTTCCAGCGCGCGTCCTATTTCATCGAGCCGGGCGCCGCGCGCGCGCCCGTCGCCGCGGCCCTGCCCACGCGCGCGGCCGACATCGCGGGCTGGGGCTGGCGCCCGGTCTGGCGCCCCCGCCTCGCCGAAACCGAGATCGACGTCGAGACCGACCTCGACGCGACGACGCCCGCGACCTGGCTGGTCTTCGTCGACGACGCCGGCCTCGGGGCGCGGGTCGCGGCACGGCTGCGCGGCGCCGCGCATCGCGTGGTCGAGGTCCATCCCGGCGACGCCTTCGGCCGCTCGGCCGACGATCGCTACGTCATCGCCCCCGAGCGGGGACGTGAGGGCTACGACCTCTTGATCCGCGACCTGGTCGCCCGGGGCGCGGCGCCGTCGCGGGTCGCGCATTTCTGGCTGACGACCGAGAAGGAGACCTTCCGGCCCGGCAGCAGCTTCTTTCACCGCAATCAGGAGCGCGGCTTCTTCAGCCTGCTGTTCCTCGCCCAGGCGCTCAGCGCCGAGAACCTGCCGACGCCGCTGCATGTCTCGGTCGTCACCTCCGGTGGCGCGCAGGTGCGGGACGAAGCCCTGCCCTATCCGGAGAAAGCCACCATCCAGGGACCGGCCCGCGTCATCCCGCGCGAATTGCCCGGCATCACCTGCGCCACGCTCGACATCGAGCTGCCGAAGCCCGCCGAGCGCGGCGGCTGGCTGCCCGCCACCGTCGCCGCCCGCCGCGAGGCCGGCGAGGCGCTCGAACGGCTCGCGACCCGGGTGCTCGAGGATCTGCTGGCACGTCCTGCCAATCTCACCGCCGCCATCCGCGGCGACAAGCGTTTCGAGCTCGCCTTTCGCCCGACGCCGCTGGAACCCGCGGCGGCGCCCGTGCCGCGCGAGGGCGGCGTCTGCCTCATCACCGGTGGCTTCGGCGGCATCGGCCTCAGCGTCGCCGAGGAACTGGTCCGCGCCCGCGGTACACGGCTCGTTCTGCTGAGCCGCGCCGCCCTGCCGCCCCGCGCGGGCTGGGACGCCCATCTGCGCGGCCATGGCCCGTTCGATCCGACCAGCTTGCGCATCCGCGCCGTCCAGCGGCTGGAATCGCTCGGCGCCGAGGTGATGGTGGCCGAGGCCGACGTTTGCAATGTCGAGCAGATGCGCGCGGCGATCGCGGCGGCGACCGAGCGGTTCGGCGGGATCGACGGCGTCGTGCACGCGGCCGGCGTCGTCAAGGACGGGCCGCTGCTCGCCAAGACTTCCTCCGCCGTCGAGGACGTGTTCACCCCGAAGATCCACGGCACCCAAGTGCTGCATGAACTCTTCCCGGACGGATCGCTCGACTGGCTCGTGCTCTTCTCCTCGACGAGCACGGTGACCGCGCCCGCCGGGCAGATCGATTATGTCGCGGCGAACGAATATCTCAACGCCTACGCCAAGAGCCGGCGCGGCGGGCTGACCCGGGTCGTCGCGATCGACTGGGGCATCTGGAACGAGGTCGGCATGGCCGCCGCCGCGCTCGCCGAACGCACCGGCGACCGCCCGCCGGCCCCGGTCGAGCCGGCGCATGCGCCGCTGCTCGATCAGGCGACCTTCGACGCGGCCGGCAATCGGCTGTTCACCGCGAACTATTCGACCGAAGGCCGCTGGCTGCTCGACGGCCACCGTACCGCGGCGGGCGACGCGCTCATTCCCGGCACCGGCTATCTCGAACTCGCGGCCGAGGCCCTGCGCGCCCATGGCGAAACCGGACCGTTCGAGCTGCGCGATCTCTTTTTCCTGCGCCCGTTCCAGGTCGCGGACGACAAGCCGCGCGAAGCCCGGATCCGGCTCATCCGCGCCGAGGAGGGCTATGGTTTCGAGGTGCGCAGCGCCTGCGAGGTGAACGGCCGCCCGGCGTTCGAACTGAACGCACAGGCGACCGTCGCCCTTGCCGCGCTGCCGCGCCCCGCGCCGCTCGATCTCGCGGCGATCGCCGGCCGCTGCCCGGACAAGCGCGCGGCGCGGCCGGGCGAAACGCTCGTCTCGCCGCAGGAGCGGCACCTGCGTTTCGGCCCGCGCTGGCGGGTGCTGCGCGCCATGGCCTACGGATCCGGCGAGGGCATCGCGACGCTGCGCCTGCCCGACGCCTTCGTCGGCGACCTCGCGGCCGGCTATCTGCTGCACCCCGCTCTGCTCGATCTCGCGACCGGCTGGGCGATGGAACTGGTCGCCGGCTACGAACCGACCCACCTCTGGGTGCCGGTCTCCTACCGCTCGGCCCGCGTGCATGGAACCCTGCCGGCCGAAATCGTCAGCTGGGCCCGGATCTCCGAGGGCGACGGCGCCTTCGCCAGCTTCGACGTAACCCTCTGCGACCCGAGCGGCGCGGTGGTGATGGAGGTGGCGGGTTTCACCATCCGCCGGCTCGAGAGCGACACGGGCTTCACCCATGCCCGCAAGCCCGGACCGGGCGAGGTCGAGTTCGAGGAAGGCGACGCCAGCCGCGCGCCGCTGTCGCAGGCGGAGGAACGGCTGCTGCGCAACCTGTCGCTCGGCATCCTGCCGCGCGAGGGGGCGGAGGCCTTCGGCCGCGCGCTTGCCAGCGGCCAATCGCAGATCGTCGTCTCTTCGCTCGATCTCGACGCGCTGATCGCCCAAGCCGCCGAGAGCGGCGTGGTCGAGCTGACCTCTGGTCAGAAGTTCAAGCGGCCGGAGCTCGACAGCGATTACGTCGAGCCGCGCAACGATATCGAGCGGATGCTGGCCGGCTTCTGGGAAGAACTGCTCGGCGTGTCGAACGTCGGCATCGAAGACAGCTTCTTCGACCTTGGCGGCCATTCGCTGATCGCGGTGCGCCTGTTCGTGATGATCAAGAAGGCCTATCGCGTCGAATTCCCGATCTCGGTGCTGTTCGAGGCGCCGACCATCGCCAAATGCGCCGCTCTGATCGCCGAGCGGGCGGGGATCTCGCCCGACACGCCGGAGGGGACCGAGCCGGCGGCCAAGGTCGCGACGCGGCGCTTTACCCATCTCGTGGCGATGCACGACGGCGAGGGCGGCCCGAAGACGCCGTTCTTCCTCGTGGCGGGCATGTTCGGCAATGTGCTGAACCTGCGCCATCTCGCGCATCTCGTCGGATCGGACCGGCCGTTCTATGGCCTTCAGGCCCGCGGCCTCTATGGCGACGACGCGCCGCATGCGACCCTGGCCGAGGCGGCGCGCGACTATATCGCGGAGGTCCGCGCGGTTCAGCCGCGTGGACCCTATCTGCTCGGCGGTTTTTCGGGCGGCGGCATCACCGCCTACGAGATGGCCCGCCAGCTCGAGGCCGAGGGCGAGGAGGTGGCGCTGCTCGTCATGCTCGACACACCGCTGCCGATGCGCCCGGTGCTCGGCCGCGTCGATCGCGCCCTGATGAAATGGCAGCAGATCCGCGCCAAGGGCGCGGGTTATTTCGTCGAATGGGCCCGCGACCGCGCGCAATGGGAGCTCGGCAAGCTGCGCGCCCGCTTCGAGGAGGTCGAGGCGACGCCGGAGCACCAGTTCCACAACGAGGCGATCGAGGCCGCGTTCCTCGCCGCCCTGCCGGTCTATGATCTGCGGTCCTGGCAAGGACCGCTGGTGCTGTTCCGCCCGGCGCTCGACAAGGTATGGAAGGTGTCGCGCGGCCGCTGGGTCGATAGCGAGCGCGAATATGTCTATGAAGACAACGACTGGACCCGCTGGGCGCCCGCGACGCAGGTGTTCGAGGTGCCGGGCGACCATGATTCCATGGTGCTGGAGCCCAATGTCCGCGTGCTCGCCGCGCGGATCAAGGCTTGCGTCGAGGCGGCGGAGGCCCGCCACCGACCGGGCTTCGACCCGGTCGCCACGGCGGCGGAGTAGGCGCGATGACCGGGCCGGGCGTGCTGACCATCATCCTCAACTACAAGACCGCCGAGATGACGCTCGATTCGGTCCGCGCCGCCCTGCGCGAAATGGCAGGCATCGCGGGTGAGATCATCGTGGTCGACAACGACTCGCGCGACGGCTCGTTCGAGGCGCTGACGGCGGCGGTCGCGACCGAGGGCTGGACCGGCCGGGTGCGTGTGCTCGCCGCCGGCCATAACGGCGGCTATGGCGCTGGCAACAACGTCGGTATCCGCGCGGGGTTCGCGAACGGCGAGCGGCCGGACTATGTCTATATCCTGAATTCCGACGCCTTCCCCGACCCGGGCGCGATCCGGGTGCTGGTGGACTATCTCGAGCGCCATCCCGCCGTCGGGTTCGCCGGCAGCTATATTCACGGGCCGGACGGCGAGCCGCACATGACCGCCTTCCGCTTTCCCACGCTGCTCGGCGAACTGGAGGGCGCGACGCGCATGGGGCCGGTGTCGCGCCTGCTCGCCGACCATGTGGTCCCGCTGCCGGTCCCCGAGGAGACGCGGCCGGTGGACTGGCTGGCGGGCGCCAGCGTCATGGCCCGGCGGACCATGCTCGACGAGATCGGCCTCTTCGACGAGCAGTTCTTTCTCTATTACGAGGAGACGGACCTCTGTCGCCGCGCGAACCGGGCGGGCTGGCCGACGATCTATGTCCGCGAGAGCAGCGTGACCCATATCGGCTCGGTCTCGACCGGAGCCAAGGGCTGGAAGCGGGTGCCGGGCTACTGGCTCGACTCGCGGCTCCACTATTTCACCAAGAACCACGGCCCGGCCTATGCCGCCGGGGCGACGCTGGTCTCGGTACTCGGCGGCCTGCTCTGGCGAGGGCGGCGCTTCCTGCAGGGCGAGCCGAACACCGATCCGCCCTATCTGCAGCGCGACCTCGTCACCCATTGCCTGCGCGCGCCCTTCCGTCGGGCAAAGCCCGCGCCGCGTCCCGCGCAGGCTGCGATCGCCGCGCCCGATACGCCTTGAGTATCCGCGCCACCCGACATCCCGCGGACCCGTTTCCCGCGCCCGCTATCCGGAGAGTTTCATGAGTTCCTTTTCCTGCGTGGTCATCGGCAACGAGTCGCTCCTGATCCAGTGCGGCGAGATCCTGCTCGCCCGCGGCCACCGGCTGGAAGCGGTGGTGACCCGCAACGGCGAGGTGCGGGCCTGGGCGCTGGGGAAGGCACTCCGGGTCGAGGCGCCGGGCGCCGATCTCGCCGACCGGCTGCGCGATCTTTCCTTCGACTGGCTGTTCAGCATCGCCAATCTTTCGATCATCCCCGAAGCGGTGCTGGCCCAGGCGGGCAAGGGCGCGATCAATTTCCATGACGGCCCGCTGCCGCGTTACGCCGGCCTGAACGCGCCGGTCTGGGCGATCATCAATGGCGAGCCCGGCCACGGCATCACCTGGCACATGATCGAAGGCGGGGTGGACGAGGGCGACATCCTCGAACAGCGGCTGTTCGAACTCGCGCCCGAGGAGACGGCGCTGACGCTGAACACCAAATGCTACGCCGCGGCGATCGACGGCTTCGGCGCGCTGCTGACCGGGATCGAGATCGGCGGTCCGGCGCGCAGGCCGCAGGACCTGACGCTGCGTTCCTATTTCGCGCGCGCGGCGCGGCCGGCCGCCGCGGCGCGGCTCGACTTCCGCCGCGACGCCGAGGATCTCGCGGCGTTGGCGCGGGGTCTCGACCATGGCACCTACTGGAACCCGCTCGCCGCGCCCAAGATCGAAATCGGCGGCCGGCCCTTCCTCGTCGGCGCCGCCGAGGTCACAGGTCGCGATCCCGGTCCGGCGCCGGGCACCGTCCTCGAAGTCACCGAGGAACGGATTGTCGTGGCGACCGGCTCGGCGCCGATAGCACTTGGCGGCCTGACCGATCTCACCGGCGCGCCGATCTGCCCGAAATCTGTCTTGACGGTCGGCGACACGCTGCCCTCGCTCGATCCGGCGGCGGCGCAGGCGATGACCGAGGCGATGGCGCGCACCATCGAGGCCGAACCCTTCTGGCGCCGGCGTCTGCGCGCGCTTGATCCCGCCGAACTGCCGCAGACCCGGACCGCCGCCGACGGCGCGCTGGCGCGGCGGACTTTGCCGCTGCCGGCCGGACTCGCCGGCGACCGGCTCCTCGCCGCGATCGGCGCCTGGGTCGCGCGGGTCGGCGGCAAGCCGAGCTTCGACCTCGCCTATCGCGACGCCCCCCTCGCCGCGCGCGCCGACGCCGCGCCGGGTTATGTCGCGGGCTGGGTGCCGGTTCGCTTCGAGGCCGAGCTCGACGAGGCGACGAGCTTCGCCGTCGCGGCCGCCGCCTTCGAGGCCGAGCTCGCGGCGGTCCGCGCCAAGGGCGGTTTCGCGCTCGATCTCGTCGCCCGCGACCGGACCATTCCCGGTCTCTCGACGCCGCAGGTCGGTATCGTCCTCGGCGCGGCCGAGATGATTCCCGGCACCTGCCTCACCATCGCGCTCTCAGGCCCGGGCGCCACGCTGCATTACGACACCGCGCGGCTCGCCGAGGCGGATGTCGATACGCTGACCGAACGGCTGTCGCTGCTGCTCGGCGCGGTCGCCGAGGCGGGCGGCGACGTCCTGCCGGTCTCGCGTCTGCCGATCATGCCGGCGACGGAGCGCGCGCGCATCCTCCACGCCTGGAACGACACCGCGACCCCGTTCGACCGCGAGGCCTGCGTCCATCAGCTGTTCGAAGCCCAGGTCGCGCGCACGCCCGACGCGATCGCCGTGGTCTTCGAGGGCGAGGCGCTGACCTACGCCGAGCTCGACGGCCGGGCCAACCGCGTGGCCCATGCTCTTCGCGGCCTGGGGGTGGGACCCGACGTGCTCGTCGGCCTCTTCATGCCGCGCTCGCTCGAACTGTTGATCGGGGCGATCGCGATCCACAAGGCGGGCGGCGGCTATGTGCCGCTCGACCCCGCCTACCCCGCCGACCGGATCGCGCTCTATATCGAGGATAGCGAGGCGCCGGTCATCCTCTCCCGCTCCGACATCGCGGGCCAGCTGCCGGATCACGCGGCCGAGGTGCTCATCCTCGACGGCGACCCCCGCATCGCCGCCGCGCCCGCGACCCCGGTCGAGAGCGGCGTCGCGTCGGGAAACCTCGCCTATGTCATCTATACCTCCGGCTCCACCGGTCGCCCCAAGGGCGTGATGATCGAGCATCGCAACGTCTCGAACTTCTTCACCGGCATGGACGCGCGGATCAGCCATGAAGCCGGAAGCGTCTGGCTCGCGGTCACCAGCCTTTCGTTCGACATCTCGGTGCTGGAACTGTTCTGGACCCTGTCGCGCGGCTTCAAGGTCGTGCTCTCCAGCGACGAGAACCGCGCGCTCGTCTCCAGCGGCCGGCTCGCCATCACCGAGAAAGCGATGGATTTCAGCCTGTTCTACTGGGGCAACGACGACGGCGTCGGACCGAAGAAATATGAGCTGCTGCTCGAAGGCGCGAAATTCGCCGACCAGAACGGCTTCTGCGCGGTCTGGACCCCGGAGCGACATTTCCATGCCTTCGGCGGCCCCTATCCGAACCCTTCGGTAACGGGCGCGGCGGTGGCGGCGGTGACGAAGAATCTCGCCGTGCGCGCGGGCAGCTGCGTGACGCCGCTGCACCATCCGGCGCGCATCGCCGAGGAATGGGCGGTGATCGACAATCTGACCAACGGGCGCGTCGGCATCGCCGTCGCCTCCGGCTGGCAGCCCGACGATTTCGTGCTCCGCCCCGAGAACACGCCGCCCGCCAACAAGCAGGCGATGCTCGACGGCATCGAGACCCTGCGCAAGCTCTGGCGCGGCGAGGCGGTCGAGTTCCCGACGAAATCCGGCGCGCCCTTCGCCGTCGTCACCCAGCCGCGCCCCGTCTCGAAGGAGCTGCCGATCTGGGTCACCACCGCCGGCAATCCCGACACCTGGAAGGAAGCCGGCGCGGTCGGGGCGAACGTGCTCACCCACCTCCTCGGCCAGAGCATCGACGAGGTGGCCGACAAGATCGGCATCTATCATCAGGCGCTGCGCGCGTCGGGCCGCGATCCGGCACGGCACAAGGTGACGCTGATGCTGCACAGCTATGTCGGCGCCGACCGCGAACTGGTTCGCGAGATCGCGCGCGAGCCGATGAAGGACTATCTGCGCGCCGCGGCGGCCCTCATCAAGCAATATGCCTGGGCGTTCCCGGCCTTCAAGAAACCGGCCGGCGTCACCAACCCGATGCAGCTTGATCTGCAAACCCTGACCGACGACGAGCTGGACGGCATCCTCGAATTCGCCTTCCGCCGCTATTTCGAGGATTCCGGCCTGTTCGGCACGGTCGAAGACTGCCTTGCGCGGGTCGAGCAGCTGAAGCGGATCGGCGTCGACGAGATCGCCTGTCTCATCGACTACGGCATCCCGACCGCCAAGGTGCTGGAAGGCCTGCGTCCGCTGGCCGAGGTCCTGCGCCGGTCGAACGCGCCGAGCAGCGTGGCCGAGGGCGACTATTCCATCGCCGCGCAGATCCTGCGCCACCGGGTCACGCATCTGCAATGCACGCCCTCGATGGCGCGGATGATCTCGATGAACGACGAGGCGCGCTACGCGCTCGGCAGGATCAGCCATCTGATGGTCGGGGGCGAGCCGCTGCCCGGTACGCTGGTCGCGGAGTTCGGCAAGGTGACGCGGGCCACGGTCGAGAACATGTACGGGCCAACCGAGACCACCATCTGGTCTTCGACCGAGCGGGCGAGCGCCGCGGATGCGATCGTCAATATCGGCACACCGATCGCCAATACCCAGCTCTATGTGCTCGATGGCCACGGCGACCTCTCCCCGGTCGGCGTTCCGGGCGAGCTCTATATCGGTGGCGCGGGCGTGGCCCGCGGCTACTGGCGGCGCGCGGATCTGACGGCGGAGCGGTTCGTCGCCGATCCCTTCGCCGGCGGGACCGCGCGCATGTACCGTACCGGCGATCTCGTGCGCTGGCGCTCGGACGGCAAGCTCGACTTCATCGGCCGCGCCGACCATCAGGTGAAGATCCGCGGCTACCGGATCGAACTCGGCGAGATCGAGGCGCTGATCGAGAGCGCGCCGGGCGTGCGCCAGGCGGTGGTCGTGGTGCGCGAGGATACACCGGGCAATCCGCGGCTCGTCGCCTATCTGACCGGCGACGCCGCCGTGACCGAGACGGAGCTGCGCGAGCGACTCGGCGCCGCGCTGCCCGACTACATGGTGCCGACGCATTTCGTCGCGCTCGAAGCCTTTCCGCTGACCCCGAACAAGAAGGTCGATCGCAAGGCCCTGCCCGTGCCGGACGCCTCGGGCGAGGCGCGTCGGTCCGAGAGCTTCGTCGCACCGGAGAACGATATCGAGAAGGAGATCGCCACCATCTGGAAGCGCATCCTCGGCGTGAAGGAAGTCGGGTCCAGGGACAGCTTCTTCGCGCTCGGCGGCCATTCGCTGCTGGCGGTGCAGGCGCATCGCGAGATCCGCGACACGCTCGGTGCGACCAAGCTCACCATCACCGACATCTTCCGCTTCCCGACGCTGGCCGCGCTGGCCGCCCATCTCGACGATCGGCCGAAGGGTCCGGAAACGGCGGGCGTCGATCCGGTGAAGCTGGCCGAACGGGCCCAGGCGCGGTCCGATGCCATGTCGAAGCGCCGCGAGATGCGGGCGACCCGGCGGGTGATGTGAACCAGCGGACGATCCCGGCGCGGCGGCCGGCGCGATGATACCCCGGTCGGTCAACGTCGCCGCCCGGCTCGACGCGGCCGCGCGGGACATCTTCCCGGCGGGCCTGGGCGTCGCGGTCCTCGATCCGCGCGTGTTCTACGCCGGCCTCGCGCCGGACGAGGCGGCGGCGCTCGCCGGGACCGTGCCGCGGCGGGCGCGGGAATTCACCGCCGGCCGGGTCACCGCCCGCCGCGCGATGCGCGAGATCGGCTTTCTCGACCAGTCGGTGCCCGCCGGCGTCGATCGCGCGCCGATCTGGCCCGACGGTCTGGTCGGTTCGATCGCGCACAGCGCGGAGCACTGCGTCGCGGTCGTCGCCCCGGCGGCGGACTGGATCTCGCTCGGCGTCGATATCGAGCCCGACGCGCCGCTGGAAGAAGCGCTCTGGGACAGCGTGTTGCGGCCGGAGGAACTCGCCTGGCTCGATGCGCGCCCCGCGGGGGACCGCGCCCGGCTCGCCCGACTGATCTTCAGCGCCAAGGAATGCGCCTACAAGTGCCAGTATCCGCTGACCCGCGCCCTGCTCGATTTCGATGATTTCTCGATCGCGATCGAAGCGGGCGCCTTCCATGCGCGCTTCCAGCGCCCGGTCAGTCCCTTCGGGCAAGGCGCCGCCCTTTCCGGCCGCTGGACCGCCGCCGAGGGCGCGCTTCTCACCGCGCTCGCCCTGCGCCCCTGACGGCGCGCCTCACGTCCCGTATTGCGCGCCGGCCGCGTCGCGTGCCTGCGCGGCGGCGACGATCGCATCGGCGACGCGCAGCGCGTTCGCGGCGATCGTCAGGCTCGGGTTGATCCCGGTCGAGGTCGGCATGAAGGACGCGTCCGAGACATAGAGATTGTCGATCCCATGCGCCTTGCAGCTGGCATCGAAGGCACTGGTCCGCGGATCGGTCCCGAAGCGGGCCGTGCCGCAGGCGTGCGACAACGACAGCTCGGGTCCCATGTGCAGGTAGGAGGACCGCTGCCGGCCGAGGCCGGTCTTGATCATCCGCCGGAAGATCCGCCGCCGCGCCAGCAGTTCGGCGGTCAGCGTGTATTCGAACTCGATCCGCTCGGGGCGTGCCGGGTCGAAGACGATCCGGTTGTGCCGGTACGGCAGGTCTTCGAGCAGACCCTGGAAGATGCGGGCATCGCCGAAGATCTTCGCCCCGGCGAAGGCCGGCACCCGCGCGAAGGCGCGCAGCGGCGTCAGGCGGCGGAGGGTCGACTGGTCGAACCTCTCCTTCAGATACTTGACGATATCGCCATAGGAGGCGCTGAGGCCCATCGACTGGAAATGGCCGTAGCGCACGCCGTCCCGCTGATAGAAGTCGCGCACCGAGATGGTATTGACCGGGCCGGTGAAATCCGCGCGGCGCTCCGGCCAGACGGCGATCCGCTCGTAGAGCTTGAACATCAGGTTGCCGCCGATCACGCCCGAGTCGTTCGCCACACCGTTCGGCCAGTCCGCGCTGGTCGAGGCGAGCAGGATCCGCGGCGTGCCGAAGGTGCCGGCCGCCAGCACGAAGCGACGCGCGCGCAGGCGAAGCCGCTCGCCGCCACGCACGGCCTCGAGATGGGTGATCCGGTCCCGTGTCCCGCGCAGCGCCCGGATCTCGCACCGATCGAGGAGCGCCGCGCGCCCCGTCGAGAGCGCCGGCTCGACACCCGCCGAGCGCCCGTCCATCTTGCAGTCGCGCCCGCATTTGCGCCCGAAGCATTCCGCGCAGCCGGGCAGGTAGCGCACCCCGACATGCTTGCGATAGGGATGCAGCCCCTCGCGCCGGAAGGCCGCGATCATCGCCGCGTCGCCCTCCGACAGCGGCGGCGCCTGGCGCAGCGTCCGCGGCGGATCGGGCGTCAGCGGATCGGGTTCGCCGCAGACATCGAGGATCTGCTCGGCCATCTCGAAATAGGGCAGCATCTCGTCATAACTGACCGGCCAGCCGCCGGTCGGATGCGGGATCTCGGCGCTGTCGTCGATATCATGCCGCTCGGGCCGCTCCAGCGTCGCGGCGTAGAAGGCCGATGTTCCGCCCACCCCGGTGCCGAATGGCCCATAGAGCGTGGTGGATCGTCCGTCGATCACCTGATGGATCGGCCGCGGCCAGTAGCCGAGCGCCGCCCGCTCGTCCGGGTCCTCGACGTCGGGCATCCATTCCGACGCCTCGGCGCGCGGCGCGTTCGGTCCGGTCTCGACATAGAGCACCGACAGGCCGCGCTCGGCGAGCCGCCGCCCGACCACGCCGCCGCCCATCCCGGCGCCGACGACGATCACATCCCATTCCTTGTCGACGAGATGCGCGGTCATCTCACGCGACCAACCGGGCAGCGGAGCGGCGGCCCCGCCCCCAAGACACAAGAACTCCGAAAGGCACGGCCATCACATACTCCGGAAAGTCCGGGACTAAAGTCATTCTTAATCGTTACCTTCGAATGAAGATCATGGCCTGAATGTCGGACGCGGATCGCGCCGGGGCCTCTGAGCGGAGGAGACGCGCCGATGCCCCCGAACCCGATCCGGAAGCTCCGGCGCGCCCTTCCCGCGCTGGTCCTGCTCGTCGTCTCGGCCTGCGGCGCGCTCTCCCGCTGCGCCGCGCCGCGCCCGCTCGACGACGTCTCGATGGCCGCGCTCTACGCGAATCCGCCGCCGCCGCCCGCCGGGCCGCTCGCGGTCTTCCATCTCGGCCACAGCCTTGTCGGACGCGACATGCCCGCGATGCTCGCCCAGCTCTCGGGTCCCGGCGCGCGCTATGACAGTCAGCTCGGCTGGGGAACCCCTCTGAAGGCGCATTGGGGCGACGCCGCGATCAACGGCTTCGACGCCGAGAACGCGCATCCCCGCTTCCGCGACGCGAAGGAGGCCCTGGCGAGCGGCGACTACGACGCCGTGGTCCTGACCGAGATGGTCGAGATCCGCGATGCGATCCGATCCTTCGCCAGCTGGGACTATCTCGCCCGCTGGGCGAAGCTTGCCTGGGAGGGCGATCCGGCGGCGCGGGTCTATCTCTACGAGACCTGGCATCCGCTCGACGATCCGGAGGGTTGGCTGAACCGGCTCGACCGCGACCCGAAGCGTTACTGGGAGGACGAGATCCTGCGCCCCGCCCTCGCCGCCGACGGGGGGCGCCCGATCTATGTCATCCCCGCCGGCGACGTGCTGGCCGCCTTTTCCCGGGCGGTCGCGGCCCGCGGCGGCCTGGACGGGATCGCGGGGCCGGAGGATCTCTTCGCGCTGATGCCCGATGGCGCGCGGGACCAGATCCATCTGGGTGATCTCGGCGCCTATCTCGTCGCGCTGACGCACTATGCCGTGCTCTATCAGCGGAGCCCCGTCGGCCTGCCCTACGCGCTGCTCCGCGCCGATGGAACTCCGGCGACGGCGCCGGGCGCGGAGGCCGCGCGGCTGATGCAGGAAACCGTCTGGCAGGTGGTGCGTGGCCACCCGCTGACCGGCGTACCCAGGTAACGCCGCCGATTTACCAACCAGCCGCGCCGAACTGGAGCGGCCAGGCCCCGCGGGCTAGTCTGCGCGGGATCGGACTGGCGGCGGGACCGCGGCCCGATGCCACCGCCTCCGCGCACTGAAGGAAACGCCCGATGGGGGAATATTCGCTCGCCGACGACGTGCTCTTCATTGGTCACAGTCTGGTCGGAACCGAAATCCCGCGAATGCTGGCCGACGTGGTTCAATCCCGCGGTGGCGCGGGCAAGGTGACATACCAGGTCATCAACGGCACCCCGCTCGTCTGGAACTGGGAGCATTCGGCCGAGGCGGAGGGCCTGCCAAGGGTGCTCCACGGCGAATGGGGCGATCCGTTCGACGCCCCCTCGCCGAAGCTCGCCGCCCGGCTCCAGCAAATCGCATGGCAGGTCGCCGGGCCCCATGTCGGCCCTGGCCCGCGCCGCGCCGAGGCGCCGGCCACCGGGTCGATGCTGATTCCGGTCCGCCTCGACGTCGTGGCGCCGGCGGCCGCGGCACCCGAGGTCGCGCCCGCCCAGGGTCTCGCCAATCCGTCGCTGGCCATGGGGTTGAACGGGATTTCCGACTGGTCGACCGAGCATCCCTTTCTCGATCTGATGAAATCCGCCCGCGCCTGGACCGGCCACCTGCCCGGCCAGTGGGGCGGCTGGTCGGACCTTGAGCTCCGCGCCGGCGGCTATCTCGACGCCGACGGCTGGCTGAAGTCGATGCCGGAGGAGCTGGAAGGCGTTGCGACCATCCTGCTCACCGACCAGCCGGCCGAGGCGAAGGCTCTCGCCGGGCGCTACCGCGTCGCCTACGAGGGCGAGGGGACGCTGGAGATCATGGGCGCCATCGGCAACGTCGTGCGCCGCCCGGGCGAGATCCGTTTCGACTTCACCCCCGGTGGGCCGGGCAGCATGGTGGTGCTGACCATCAAGGCGACCGACCCGAATGGCACCGGCGACTATCTCCGCGACATCCGCGTGGTCCGCGAGGAGAACATCGCCCTCGACGAGGCGGGGGCGCTGTTCGATCCGGTCTGGATCGCGCGCATCGGCGACCTGCGGATGGTCCGCTTCATGGACTGGATGGCGGCCAACGACTCGCCGGTGACGGACTGGGCGCAACGGCCAGAACCAGGCGACTATACCTATTCCGCCGCTGGCGTTCCGGTCGAGGTGATGGTAGCGCTCGCCAACCAGATCGGCGCCGATCCTTGGTTCACCATGCCGCACCAGGCCGACGACGCCTATGTCAGGGCCTTCGCCACCTACGTCCGCGACCATCTCGATCCGCGGCTCAGGGCGCATGTCGAATATT
>NZ_CALAGI010000142.1 GCF_937891315.1 uncultured Amaricoccus sp.
CTGCGCGATTTCGAGGTTACGCGAAATCGTGACGGGCGTGCCCTGCCGGGGCTCGACCGTTTTCAACGGTCAAGCCGGGCACACCCGCCACGATTCAACCCTCCCGGAGAAATCCCCACCCCTCGCGCCCTCCGCAGGCTTGCTGCGGGCGCGCGGACCGCGGGCGCGCCACTGGCGCCCCCCAAGGGCGGCCCGCGGAAACATCTCGATCCGAAGCGGTCAAGCGGATCTGGTATGACGCCCGACAGGAGGGGCGCGGGAGGCCGCGTCTAGGCCAGTGCCGCGCGGGGAGGTGCGAGACTCGCGCGAACGGGCGTGTCCTCGGAGGCGAGCGCCCCGCTCAGCGCGCGGAGCGCACCGGGGCGATAGGCGGGATCCCGATGCCAGCGGCGCACGGTCGCCTCGGCCAGATCCGCGACGTTCGCCGGGCCACCCCGCTCCGACGGAGCCAGCGCCAGCGCCCGATCGACGAGGCCGGCGTCGCGCCGGGTGGCGCGCAGCGGACCCATGCAGTCGCGGCCGCGCCGCCAGCCCTCCATCGCCGCGGCGTCGAGCCCGAGCCCGACCGCCGCCGCGCCCTCGGCGATCCAGAGCAAGGCGTCGTGCGACAGCGCCGTCACCTCGCCGCCGCCGCCGACCGAGCTATGGTCACCGGGAAACCAGCGTTGCAGATAGCGCGAATCGCCCGTTTCGGCGTTCAGCGCGTCGAGATTGTCCCACAGCGTCGGCGGAAAGCTCCGGCGCCGCTCGTCGATCGCCACGGCGTGCCGCGCCGCGCCCACCCCCTTGGACAGCCGCGTATCGTGAAAGCGCAGCGAGCGGTTGAGGAGCGGCGCGAGCCGGAAGTCCCGCGGCACGCCGAGCGCGCCGACGGTATCCCAGATCCCCAGATAGCGCAGGTCGAGCCGCGCGCCCGGCGTTCCATGCAGCCGCGTGCGCCACATCGCGTCGGCGGGGCTGGTCCAGACCGGCTGGCCGTGGCGCGCGCGAAAGGCGCAGGCCTCGACGCTGTCGGGATGCGCCTTCTCGGTCCGAGTCTGATAGAGCGTCAGCGCCTTCGGGATCAGCGCCGCGTTGCCCCGCGCGAGAATGCCGCAATTGCGGATGAGCCCGGCGAGGCTGCGTGCCATGTAGGCGCCGCGCGAGAAGCCGAAGAGATAGATCTCGTCGCCGGGCGCGTGGTTGAAGACCAGAAACCGGTAGGCTTCCTCGACCGTCGCCATCAGCCCCTGGCCGAACATGCCGCCGAGCGCGCGGTCGATGCCCCGCGCCAGCCGCCCGGTGCCGCGGCCCGAGCCGACGCCGTCGAGGTGATAGACCACCTGCGCCACCCCGTCCCGCCCGACCGGCGTCACCGCCTGGGCGATCCGTACCACATTGGTCGGATACCGCTCGTCGAGCCGTTTCCAGGTTCCGTCACAGCAGATGACGATCCGCTTCATGCGCCTGCCTCCGGACCGCCCCCTCGGGACGCCCTGGCGGGCGATCATCGTTGAATGTCTCGGGGAGTCGCGGCCCATGGGCGCGCGGGGGCCAAGGTAGCGGTGAATCCTTTACAAACAGCGACCGCATTCCACGCGCGGGCGCCTTTGCCTTCGCCGCCGCTTCGGCTAGCGTCGGCCGCGACCCGCCCCCAACAAGGATACCCCCCCCCATGTCCGCGCTTTTCGCCCGTCTCGTCGCCATGATCGGCGCCGCCGCGATCCTGATGCGCCGCTGGGGTCGCGATACCGAAACGCCGGCGGTCGGGACGACGCCGTCGATCCCGGTCGCGCGAGCCCAGCGCATCCCGACGCTCAAGATGCCGACCGCGCGCGGCTGGGCGCCCGGCACCGCGCCCACGCCGGCACCGGGCCTCACGGTCGGCGCCTTCGCCGCCGGGTTGAAGCATCCGCGCTGGCTCCACGTCCTGCCGAACGGCGACGTTCTCGCCGCCGAGGCGCTGCTGGAGCCGGGACCGGTCCGCGGCGCCTTCGACTATGCGATGACCAGCACCATGCGCCGCGCCGCCGCGGTCGGCAAAAGCCCGAACCGGATCACGCTGCTGCGCGACGCCGATGGCGACGGCGTGGCCGAGACGCGCGAGACCTTTCTCGCCGATCAGCGCCAGCCCTTCGGCATGGCCCTGATCGGCGAGACCTTCTATGTCGGCAATACCGACGGCGTCGTCGCCTTCGCCTACCAGCCGGGCGCGACGCGCCTCACCGGCGCGGGGCGCAAGATTTGCGACTTCAAGCCAGGTGGCCACTGGACGCGCAGCCTGCTGCCGAGCCCGGACGGCGCGAAGCTCTATGCCGGCGTCGGCTCGCTCAGCAACATCGCCGAGAAGGGATTCGAGGCCGAGGAAGGCCGCGCCGCGATCTACGAGATCGACCTCGCCGCCGGGGGTGCGCGCATTTTCGCGGCTGGCCTGCGCAATCCGGTCGGCCTTGCCTGGGAGCCGACGACCGGCGCGCTCTGGACCGTGGTCAACGAACGCGACGGTCTCGGCGACGAGACCCCGCCCGACTATCTCACCTCGGTCAGGGACGGTGGGTTCTATGGCTGGCCCTATTGCTACTGGGGCCGCACCGTGGATGACCGCGTAGCCCAGGATCCGGCCCTGGTGGCGACGGCGCTGACCCCGGACTACGCGCTCGGAGGCCATACCGCCTCGCTCGGCCTCTGCTGGTCGCCGGCGGGCACTCTGCCGGGCTATCCCGACGGCATGGTGATCGGCCAGCACGGATCCTGGAACCGCGCCAATCTCTCCGGCTATCGCGTGACTTTCGTGCCCTTCGAAAACGGCCGCCCCGCCGGCCCGCCACGCGACATCCTGACCGGTTTTCTCTCGCCGGACGAAAAGGCGTCCTACGGGCGGCCGGTGGGCGTGACCCTCGCGCCGGGTGGCGGCCTGCTCGTGGCCGACGACGTCGGTGACGTGGTCTGGCGCGTCACGGGCGCCTGAGCGGCGCCGATCGTCAGGCCGTGTCGCGCCGCCACCGCGCCAGGGCGGCTTCGTCGGCGTCGCGGGCATCGACCCAGGCACCGCCGGCCGCGGTCGTCTCCTTCTTCCAGAAGGGCGCGCGCGACTTCAGATAGTCCATCAGGAATTCCGCCGCCGCGAAGGCCTCGGCCCGATGGGCGGCGGCGGTCGCCACCATCATGATCTGCTCGCCCGGCGCCAGCGGTCCGTGCCGGTGCAGGATCAGACTCGCGCGAAGCGGCCAGCGCGCCAGCGCCTCGGCCTCGATCCCGACCAGTGCCTTCTCGGTCATCGCCGGATAATGTTCGAGTTCCATCCCGCGCAGCGCCGCGCCTTCGCCGAGGTCGCGCACGAGGCCGGTGAAGCTGACCAGCGCGCCGATGTCGTGGCGGCCGGCGCGCAAGGCCACCAACTCGGCCCCGAGGTCGAAATCGGCGCGCTGCACCCGGACGGCCATGTCAGCCGCCGGTCATCGGCGGAAAGAACGCCACCTCGCCGACCCCGGCCAGCGGCGCGGCGAGGTCGGCCAGTTCCTGGTCCAAAGCCACCCGCACCGCCGCCATGTCGGAGAAGGCGAGGGCGTAGCGTTCCTCCCGCCCACGCAGTTCCTCCACCAGGTCGGCGACCGTCGCCGCTCCGGTCTCCAGCGTCTCGGACGGTTCGCCGATCCGCTCGCGCAGCCAGGCGAAATAGAGCACGCGCAGGGTCACCGATTGCGGTCCCGCAGGAACGGCAGCGCCTTCATCAGATAGTCGAGCCCGGTCAGCACGGTCAGCAGCCCGGCGACCCAGATCAACACCAGCCCGCCATTCTCGAGGAGCCAGCCGAGCCAGTCGTGAAACCAGGAACTCACCCAGAAGTGACCGTTGCGCCGGTCGTATTCGAAGACACCCGCCAGCAGTAGCGTCGGGATCGCCACCATCTGCGCCGTCGTCTTCCATTTGGCGAGATTGGTCACCTTGAGCTTGCCCGCCTTGGCGCCGAGGAACTCGCGCAGGCCGGAGACGAAAACTTCGCGCAGCAGGATGAAGGCGACCGGAATCAGGATCAGCGATTTGATGCCCGACAGGCCGACGATAACCGACAGCGCGATCACCACCATCGCCTTGTCGGCGATCGGGTCCAGCATGCGGCCGAAGTTCGATTCCTGCCCCCAGGCGCGGGCGAGATTGCCGTCGATATAGTCGGTCAGGGCGGCGAGGATGAAGAGCGAGATGGCGACCCAGTCGGCGACCGGCCGGTCAAAGATGACATAGGCGAGTGCCACGCCCGGCGCTGCGAGCAGGCGGGTCACCGTCAGGATATTCGGTATGTTCCAGCGCATCGCTCGCATCCAAGCCCGGGTCCGGCGGTCTCTCGGACATATGTAGTCCTTTAGCTCTCGCCATGGAAGAAGCCATAGATCTGCTCGGCCAGCGCATCCGAGATGCCGGGCGCCGCGCGCAGGTCCGACAAACCCGCCCGCGCCACCGCCTTGGCCGATCCGAAATGCGCGAGAAGCGCGCGCTTGCGGGCCGCGCCCACGCCCGGCACCTCGTCGAGCGGTGTCGCACGGGTCTGCGCGGCGCGCCTGGCCCGATGGGCGCCGATGGCGAAGCGATGCGCCTCGTCGCGCAGTCTTTGCACGAAATAGAGCACCGGATCGCGATGGCCGAGCGCGCGCGGGGGCTGGCCGGGACGGTGGAACTCCTCCTTGCCGGCGTCGCGGTCGACGCCCTTGGCGACGCCGATGATCTCGACATTCTCGATGCCGAGTTCCTCGAGCGCCACGGCGGCCGCCGACACCTGCCCGGAGCCGCCATCGATCAGCACGAGATCCGGCCAGGCGTCGCTCTCGCGGTCGGGATCCTCCTTGACCAGTCGGGCGAAGCGCCGGGTCAGCACCTCGCGCATCATGCCGAAATCGTCGCCCGGGGTGAGGTCGGTCGCGCGGATGTTGAACTTGCGATACTGCGACTTCAGGAAACCCTCCGGCCCCGCGACGATCATGCCGCCGACCGCGTTGGTGCCCATGATATGACTGTTGTCATAGACCTCGATCCGCGCTGGCGCGCCGTCGAGCCCGAAGGCTTCGGCCAGACCTTCGAGCAGCGCGGTCTGGCTCGCGCTCTCGGCCATCCGTCTCGCCAGCGCCTCGCGCGCGTTGCGCGCGGCCTGCCCGACCAGCCGCGCCTTCTCGCCGCGCGCCGGCAGCGCGAGTTCGACCTTGCGACCGAGCCGCGCGGTCAGCGCCTGCGTCATCAGGTCGGCATTGTCCGGCGGATCGCTGAGCAGGATCAGCCGCGCCGGCGTCTTGTTGTCGTAGAACTGGCCGAGGAAGGCTTCGAGGATCTCGCCCGGCTCGGCGCCCGCGCCGGTGCGCGGGAAATAGGCCCGGTTGCCCCAGTTCTGATGCGCCCGGATGAAGAAGACCTGCACGCAGGCATGGCCCCCTTCCCGATGCAGGGCCACGACGTCCGCCTCCTCCACCCCTTCGGGATTGATGCCCTGGTTCGCCTGCACCGCCGTCAGCGCCCGGATGCGATCGCGCAGGGCGGCGGCGCGCTCGAATTCCATCGCCGCGCTCGCCTCGCCCATCGTGGCGGCCAATTGCTCCTGTACCCGGGTAGACTTGCCCGAGAGGAACAGCACCGCGTCCTCGACCAGCGCGCGATAGCCCGCCGCGTCGATCAGGCCGACGCAGGGCGCGCTGCAGCGCTTGATCTGATAGAGCAGGCAAGGTCGGGTGCGGCTCTCGAACATCGAGTCCGAGCAGTTGCGCAGGAGGAACGCCTTCTGCAGCTGGTTCAGTGTCCGGTTGACGCTGCCGGCCGAGGCGAAGGGCCCGAAATAGCGCCCCGGCTCCTTGCGCAGCCCGCGGTGCTTCTTGATCTGCGGGAAGGGATGGTCGTCGGCGACGAGAATGTTCGGAAAGCTCTTGTCGTCGCGCAGCAGCACGTTATAGCGCGGCTTCAGTTGCTTGATGAGATTCTGCTCGAGCAGCAGCGCCTCGACCTCGGTCTCGGTGGTCAGGAACATCATCGAGCAGGTAAGGGCGATCATTCGCCCTATGCGCGAGTTTGGGCTGATGGGCTTGGTGTAGGCCGCGACGCGCTTCCGCAGGTTTCCCGCCTTGCCGACATACAGCACCTCGCCCTTGGCATCGAGCATGCGATAGACGCCCGGCCGGTCGTCGAGCCGCTGCCAGTAGTCGCGGATTACCGCGTGGCCGGCGCGGAGGGCCGCCGCGGGTTGACCGTCCTCGTCGAAGGCATGCGTCCGGTCCTCGGTCTCGTCGCTCATCACGCCCACTCAATCAGAAGATGATTCCCGGTGCCGCTGCCTGTTCCCGGGCGGATTTTCAAGCGCAAAGCTGCCCACAGATTCTGTGCATAACTCTGTTGGCAAGTTTGATGGCTCACGGATTTCCTCAGTGAATTAAGCCTGTTTTCAGGTTTGCTCATTTTCTACGCAGATTTATAAGTCGCTGTTTTTGCACCACCTTTAAGGGTCTTGGCCATAAATTTCTGGAATCGTTGACAGAATCGACACGGATTTGTGACGCCGCCCGCGGCGTGGAAAAGTCAAGCCAAGCCGGCCCGTTTCCGGCGCGATTGCCGGGCCGGTCTACTCGACGCCCAGCACATCGGGCGTCGCCCAGCCGAGATGCTGGCCGCCATCGACGCAGAGGAGCTGACCGGTCACCCCCGGCGCGTCGAGGAGGAAGCGCAGCGCCGCGCAGATCTCCGCCTCGCTCGCCCCGCGGCCCAGCACCGTCCGCGCCCGCTGGCTGGCGAAATGTCCGGGTGACTGGCGCCCTCCGATCAGAGTTGGCCCGGGCCCGATTCCATTTACGCGAACATGCGGCGCGAGCCCCTGCGCCGCCGTTCGCGTGAACACCCAGAGCGCGGCCTTGGCGATCGTATAGGTTGCAAATTCCGGCGTGAGCTTGCGCACGCGCTGGTCGATCATGTTGACGACGCAGGCGCGGGCGACCGGCTCGCCCGCCGCGTCGCGCGCCGCCCGCGGCGCTTGCGCGGCGAAGGCCTGCGTGAGTTCGAACGGCGCGCGCAGGTTCGAGCCGATGTGCCGGTCCCAGCTTTCCCAGGTCGCGCTGGCGATCGTGTCATGCTCGAAGATCGAGGCGTTGTTGACGAGCACGGTCAGCGGCCGGCCGAGCGCCGCCGTCGTCCCCGGCACCAGGGCCGCCGTCTCCGCCCGGTCGAGCAGATCGGCCTCGACCACCACGGCCCGGACCCCGAACCTCCGCGCTTCCTCGGCGACTGC
This sequence comes from uncultured Amaricoccus sp., assembly GCF_937891315.1. Classification (GTDB taxonomy): domain Bacteria; phylum Pseudomonadota; class Alphaproteobacteria; order Rhodobacterales; family Rhodobacteraceae; genus Amaricoccus. The sequence continues at coordinate 7,232 of NZ_CALAGI010000142.1, forward strand.
CTCGGCGTCCGAGCGCCCGGAATGGCAATGGATCGCGACGTCGAGCCCGCGCGCGGCGAGGTCGAGCGCCATGGCCCGGCCGAGCCGCCGCGCCGCGCCGGTGACCAGCGCCGCCCCTCCCTCACTCATGCCGCGGCCATCTCCTCCGAACCAAGCCTAGCCTATAGATGCGCCGGTCGCCGACGCGCAAGCCGTCACCCGCCGCAGCCGGGCGTCGCACAGGGCTGGCCGGCGATCTGATAGGCGCCGCAGCGCGGGCATTTCGCGGCCGTCTCGATCGCCCGGCTCTCCGGCTTGCGCGGTAACGCGCCGCGCAGCCAGCGGCTTGCCATCATCGCCAGCAGCCCGACCAGGATCAGCAGCAACAGCGCCTTGGTCATCTCACGGCGCTCCCAGTCCGAACCGCGCCCAGAGCGCGCGTTCCTCGACCGCGCCGATCACCTCGCGCACCCCGGGCAGGCCCAGCCGGCGGATCAGCGGTCGGCGCGGGCTCACCAGGCGGAACCGGACGTCCTCGCCATGGAGGCCGCGCATCACCGGCACGAGATGGCCAACGCCATCGGCCAGCCCGACATCGACGCCCGCCTGTCCGACCCAGATGTCGCCGGAGAAGAGCTTTTCGCCGGTCAGCCGGGCGCCGCGGCGAGCGGTCACCTGTTCGATGAAATTGCGGTGAATCAGTGCCTGCAATTCCTTCAGCCGGACCACGTCCTCGGGCCGCTCGGGCCGGAAGGGATCGAGCATGCTCTTGTCCTCGCCGGCGGTATGCACCCGCCGCTCGATCCCCTGACGGCTCAGCAGCTCCTGAAAGCCGAAGGAGGCCGAGATCACGCCGATCGAGCCGACGATGCTGTTCGGATCGACATGAATATGGTCGGCGGCGGTGGCGAGCCAGTAGCCGCCCGAGGCCGCCACATCCTCGACGAAGGCATGGACCGGCACTTTCTTCTCGTCGGCCAGCCGCCGGATCCGCGCGGCGATCAGGCTCGACTGCGCCGGGCTGCCGCCGGGCGAATTGATGACGAGCGCGACGGCCTTCGGCTTGCCCTTGCCGAAGGCGCTCTCGATCAGCGGCGCCAGTCCGGCATCCGTCAGGCTCCCGCCGCCGAGGCGTGAGCCGCCGCCGATCACGCCCTCGAGACGGAGCACGGAGACAGTGTCGCGGTGAAGGAAGCGGCGCAGCGGATTTTTCATGCGCAGGCATGTAGGCGCGCGGAAGAAGCGAGGCAAGGGCGCCTCCGGCCGCCGTGATCTACCCCGAGACGGTCCAACCGCGATCACCCGACCGGAACCGCGCCACCGCCGCGCGGGCGAAGCCATTGTTTTCGCCCGCGACATAGCGCTCGACGCGCGACGCGCCGCCGCCTCGATCCGGTGGCCGGCCGTTTCGAGGCAGAAGTCGAACCGCCCCGTTCAACGGTCGAACATGGCCTTGAGTTCCGCCGTGCCGACCGAAGTCGAATGCCCCGCGGCGTATCTGGTTCCCAACGCGGCGCATGTCCGTCAGCGGTCGCTCTCGCGCCAGCGCGGATTGATCCAGGGGCGTTCGTTCATCGGCGCCAGCGGCGCGCGGCCAAGAATATGGTCCGCCGCCTTCTCGCCGACCATGATCGACGGCGCGTTGAGGTTCCCGTTCGTGACCCGCGGGAAGATCGAGCTGTCGGCGAGCCGCAGCCGCTCGACGCCGATCACCCGGCATTCGGGATCGACCACCGCCATCGGATCGTTCGGGCGCCCCATGCGCGCGGTGCCGCAGGGGTGATAGGCGCTCTCCGCGTGCTGGCGGATGAACTCGTCAAGCTCGTCGTCGGTCCGCGCCCCCGCGCCCGGCTGAATCTCGTCGCCGGAATAGGGGGCGAAGGCGGGTTGGGCAAAGAGCTGGCGGGCCAGGCGGACGCAATGTCGAAAGTCGATCCAGTCCTGCTCGTGCGACATGTAGTTGAAGAGGATGCGCGGCGCCTCCATCGGGCGGGCCGAGGCGAGCCGCACCGTCCCGCGCGAAGGCGAGCGCATCGGCCCGACATGCGCCTGGAACCCGTGCCCCCGGACGGCGGACTTGCCGTCGTAGCGCACGGCGAGCGGCAGGAAATGGAACTGGATGTCGGGATAGTCCACTCCCGGCGCCGAGCGCACGAAGGCGGCGGATTCGAACTGGTTCGAGGTGCCGAGGCCCGCCTTGGCGAGCAGCCATTGCAGCCCGATCCGCGCCATCGCCGGATAATTGTAGACGCTGTAGAGGGTGACCGGCTTCAGGCTCTTCATCTGGACATAGAGCTCCAGATGGTCCTGCAGGTTCGAGCCGACCCCCGGCCGGTCCGCCAGCACCGGGATCCCGTGCTCGGCGAGATGCGCCGCCGGACCGATGCCGGACAGCATCAGGATCTTCGGCGAATTGATCGAGGAGGCGGCGATGATCACCTCGCGCCGCGCCCGGACCACGTCGCGCGTCTCGCCCCGCGTGATCTCCACGCCGACCGCGCGGCCATCCTCGATCACCACCCGCTCGGCATGACAGCGCAGGACCCGCACATTGCCCCGCCGCATCGCCGGCCGCAGATAGGCGTTGGAGGCGGACCAGCGGCGCCCGCGCCAGACGGTCTGCTCCATCGGGCCGAAGCCTTCCTGCTTCGCGCCATTATAGTCGTAGGTCAGCTCGAACCCCGCCTGCGCCCCGGCCTCGACGAAGGAATGATAGAGCGGATTGATCCGCGGGCCGCGGGTCACATGCAGCGGGCCGGAGGCGCCGCGCCAGTCGGAATGCCCGCCGTGCCAGTTCTCCATCCGCTTGAAATAGGGCAGCACATCGGCGCCGGACCAGCCGGTCGCGCCCATTTCCGCCCAATGATCGAAATCCCGCGGATGGCCGCGTACATAGACCATGCCGTTGATCGAGGACGAGCCGCCGAGCACCTTGCCGCGCGGCGTGGCCAGCACCCGCCCGCCGAGACCCGGCTCCGGCTCGGTATGAAAGCCCCAGTCGTAGCGGGTCATGTTCATCGGATAGCTGAGCGCCGCCGGCATCTGGATGAAGGGTCCATAGTCGGTGCCGCCATATTCCAGCACCAGCACGGAATGGTTGCCGTCCTCGCCGAGGCGATAGGCCATCGCGGATCCGGCGGAGCCGGAGCCGATGATCACGAAGTCGGCTTCCATCAGAACGGCGCCTCGACCGATCCAAGGCCGACATAGACGGATTTGAGCTGGCTGTAGTGGTCAAGGGCGGCGTGCCCGTTTTCGCGCCCGAGGCCAGACGCCTTGACCCCACCGAACGGCGCCTCGACCGGGGTGAGATTGTAGGCATTGATCCAGGTCGTGCCGGCGCGGAGGCGCGCGACCATCCGATGCGCCCGGGCGAGATCGGCGGTGAAGACCCCGGCGGCCAAGCCGAATTCGGTCGCATTCGCGCGGGCGATGACCTCCTCCTCGTCCCCGAAACCGAGCACGCACATCACCGGTCCGAAGATTTCCTCGCGCGCGATCCGCATCGTGTCGGTGACTTCGGCGAAGACCGTGGGCTGGACGAAGAAGCCGTCGGCGAAGCCTTCCGGCGTCGCGCGCTCGCCGCCGGTCAGCAGCCACGCGCCCTCGGACTTGCCGGCGGCGATATGGTCCATCACCTTCTCGCCCTGCGCCTGCGAGATGAGCGGTCCCATCTGGGTCGCCTCGTCCAGCGGGTCGCCGAGGCGGATGGCTTCCGTCCGCTCCGCGAGCCGGGTCAGGAACCGCGCGAGGATGCCCTGCTGGACGAAGACGCGGGTGCCGTTCGAACAGACCTGACCGGCGGAATAGAAGTTCCCGAGCATCGCACCGCCGACCGCGTCGTCGAGATTGGCGTCGTCGAACACGATCAGCGGCGACTTGCCGCCAAGCTCGAGCGTCACATGCTTCAGCCCCTCGGCCGCGCCGGCATAGACCCGGCGTCCGGTGCCGACCGAGCCGGTGACCGAGACCTTGGCGACGGCGGGATGGGCGACCAGAGCCGCGCCGACCGCGCCGGTGCCCTGGACGACGTTGAACACGCCCTCGGGCAGGCCCGCCTCGGCGAAGATCTCGCCGAGCTTGAGCGCGCCGAGCGGAGTGAGCTCGGACGGCTTGAAGATCATCGCATTGCCGCAGGCAAGCGCCGGCGCCGCTTTCCAGCAGGCGATCTGGCTCGGGTAGTTCCAGGCGCCGATGCCGACGCAGATGCCGAGCGGTTCGCGCCGCGTATAGACGAAATCGCCGCCGAGCTCGATATGCTCGCCGGTGAGGCCGGCGGCGAGCGCGCCGAAATATTCGAGCGCGTCGGCGCCGGAAGGCCAGTCCGCGACCCGGGTCTCGGACACGGGCTTGCCGGTGTCGAGCGTCTCGAGCCGCGCGAGTTCCGGTCCCCGGGCCCGAATCAGCTCCGCCGCGCGGCGGAGTACCCGCCCGCGCGCGGCGGGGGAGGTGCGCGCCCAGACGGCGAAGCCGGCGGCGGCGCTCTCGACCGCCTGCGCGATCACCGCCGGCGTCGCCTCGCGCAGTGTCGCGATCACCGCGCCGGTGGCGGGATAGCGCACCGGCAGCGGCGCGCCGGAGGTGTCCTCGACCGCGCGGCCGGCGATCCAGTGCGAGGCGGGCGGTTGCGAATTCATGCCGGAACCCTCCCGAGATGACAGTCGACATAGTCCTCGACCACCGAGACGGCGGTCGCGGGCATCGTCGGTCGCCCGAGCAGGGCCTCGCGCAGATAGACGCCGTCGATCAGCGCGCCGAGGCCCTCGGCCAGCCGCTCGGCCTCGGCGGCGGGGGCGAGCTTGCGCAGGGCGTTCAGGAGATTGCTGCGTAGCCGGCGCTGATAGATGCGCAGCAGCCGCGCCGCCCCGGGCGCCGACAAGGCCTTGGCATAGAAGGTGAGCCAGGCGCTGATCGTCGCGCGATGGAACTGCTCCGGCCCGAAGCTGCCCGCGATGATCGCCGACAGCCGTGCCCGCGGGCTCTCGGCCCGGCGCAGCAGGACCACCACGCTCTCGCCGAACTCGGCCAGCAGATGACGCATGGTGGCGAGGATCAGATCCTCCTTGCAGCCGAAATAGTGATGCGCCAGCGCCGAGGAGACGCCAGCGCGGCTGGCGATCTGGGCGACGGTCACGTCGAGCGAACCCCGGTCCGAAATCTCGAGCAGCGCGGCGCCGATCAGCGCCCGCCGCCGGACCTCGGCCATGCCAATCCTTTGGCCCATCGATGCCTCGAGAAAAGTTTATTGACTGATCAATCAATAAAGGTTTCCCTTGCGCCGGTCAACGAACTCAAGCGAGCTACGGTGCGAGGCGGCTGCCCCGGCGAGCCGCGCCGGCGGGCCGAGATATGGAGGTTTTTCCGATGAAGCGCCTAATGACCGCCATCCTGCTCGGCGGCCTCGCCGCGGGCCCGGCCTTCGCCGCCGATCCCGAATCCTGCGCGAAGGTGCGCTTTTCGGACGTGGGCTGGACCGACATCACCGCGACCACCGCTGTGACCGGCACGGTGCTGCGGGCGCTCGGCTACGAGCCATCGGTGAATCTTCTGTCGGTACCGGTGACCTATGCCAGCCTGTCACGCGGCGATATCGATGTTTTCCTCGGCAACTGGATGCCGACCATGGCCGCCGATGTCGAACCCTTCCTCAAGGACGGCACGGTGGACTCGCTGCGTGTCAATCTCGAAGGCGCGAAATACACGCTCGCCGTCTCGAGCAGCCTCGCCGAGAAAGGGCTGACCGACTTCTCGAAGATCGCGGAGTTCGGCGACGAGCTTGACCACAAGATCTATGGCATCGAGCCGGGCAACGACGGCAACCGGCTGATTCTGAAGATCATCGAGGACAACGCCTACGGCCTCGGCGGGTTCGAACTGGTCGAGAGCTCCGAGCAGGGGATGCTGGCGCAGGCCGCGCGCGCGGAACGTCAGGGGACGGGCATCGTCTTCCTCGGTTGGGAACCACATCCGATGAACGCCACGGTCAAGATGACCTACCTGACCGGCGGCGACGCTGTGTTCGGGCCGAATTTCGGCGGCGCCGAAGTCTTGACCAATACACGCGCCGGCTATGTCACCGAATGCCCGAACGTCGGCGCGCTGCTGAAGAATTTGGTCTTCACGTTGCCGATGGAAAACGAGATCATGGGCGCGATCCTCAATGATGGCACCGAGCCGAACGAGGCGGCCGAAACCTGGCTGAAGGCGCATCCCGAGGTGGTCGAGCCCTGGCTCGTCGGCGTCACGACGCGGGACGGCGGGGATGGGCTCGCGGCGGTCAGGGCGGCGCTGGGGGCCTGACGGGGCGTCTGATCGGGGGCGAAGGCGGGAGGTGGCATGGACTGGTTGACGGCGACGAAGATACCGATCGGCAAATGGGCGAAGGCGGCCGTCGACTGGCTGACGGACAATGGCGCCTGGTTCTTCGACGGCCTGGCCGATGCCATCAACTGGCTGATCAGCTGGATCCTCTGGGCGCTGCAGGCGCCGCATCCGCTGATCGTGGTGGCGATCCTCGCCGGCATCGCCTGGCTTCTGCAGCGCTCGCTGGCCACCGTCGCGCTGGTGGTGATCGGCTTTCTCTTCATCCTGAACCAGGGCTACTGGCAGGAGACGACCGAGACGCTGACCCTCGTCCTCTGCTCGGTGCTGGTCTGCATGGGCTTCGGCGTGCCGATCGGCATCGCGGCGGCGCATCGGCCCAAGCTCTATTCGGCGCTGCGCCCGGTGCTCGACATGATGCAGACGCTGCCGACCTTCGTCTATCTCATCCCCGCGATCGTGTTTTTCGGCATCGGCATGGTGCCGGGTCTGATCGCGACGACGATCTTCGTCATCCCTTCGCCGATCCGGCTCACCTATCTCGGCGTCATCACCACGCCGCGTGAACTGAAGGAGGCAGGGCTCGCCTTCGGCGCCACGCCATGGCAGCTTCTGCGCAAGATCGAGCTGCCCTATGCCTATCCGCAGATCATGGCAGGCCTGACCCAGACCATCATGCTGTCGCTCTCCATGGTGGTGATCGCGGCGCTGGTCGGGGCGGACGGGCTCGGCGTGCCGGTGGTGCGGGCGCTCAACACGGTGAACACCGCGCTCGGCTTCGAGGCGGGGCTCGTCATCGTCGTGGTCGCGATCGTGCTCGACCGCGTCTTCCGGCGCGACTGAGGGGGGCCCGAGATGGACACGATGATCGAATTCGACAAGGTCTCCATCGTCTTCGGCAACGAACCGGACCGCGCCCTGCCGCTGATGGACAAGGGTCAGACGCGGGCGGAGGTCCAGAACTCGACCGGCCAGGTGCTCGGCGTACACGATTGTTCGCTGACTGTGCGCAAGGGCGAGATCTCGGTGCTGATGGGCCTGTCGGGCTCGGGCAAGTCGACGTTGCTGCGCGCGGTGAACGGCCTCAACAAGGTGGTCCGCGGCAATATCCGGGTGCGCGGCCAGGGCGAAGAACTGATCGACGTCGCCACCTGCGACGAGGACAGCCTGCGCCGCCTGCGCCGCGGCGGCGTCGCCATGGTGTTCCAGCAGTTCGGCCTGCTGCCGTGGCGGACGGTGATCGACAACGTGGCGCTCGGGCTCGAGCTCGCCGGCGTCGCCGAGGCGGAGCGCGAGCGCAAGGCGCGCGAGACGCTCGATATCGTCAATCTCGGGGACTGGGCGAACAAGCGCGTGTCCGAACTCTCCGGCGGCATGCAGCAGCGGGTCGGCCTCGCGCGGGCCTTCGCCACCGATGCCGAGATCCTGCTGATGGACGAGCCCTTCTCGGCGCTCGATCCGCTGATCCGCACCCGACTGCAGGACGAGCTTCTGCAGTTGCAGGAGCGGATGCACTGCACGATCGTCTTCGTCAGCCACGATCTCGAGGAGGCGGTGAAGATCGGCAACACGATCTCGATCATGGAAGGCGGCCGCATCGTGCAGACCGGCAAGCCCGAGGATATCGTGCTGCGCCCGGCGAACGGCTATGTCACGGATTTCGTCGCGCATCTGAACCCCTTGAGCGTGCTGCGCGCCGAGGATGTGATGACGCCGGTGGTCAGCGTCGCCGATCCCGCCCGCGGCGTCGCACCGGATTTGCCGCTGCGCGAGGCGCTGGCGTATTTCGCCACCGACAACACGCCGATCTGGGTGGTCCGCGACGGCGCCGTGCTGGGCGAGATCTCGCCGAACGCGGTCTTCGACCTGCTGGCGAGCCGGAAGGGCTGATCGCGGCCGGGGTGTCTGGCCCGACCGCGCTTGCCAGTCCCTCAAGGGCGCGGACCAGAGCATCCGGACTCGGCGCATAGTCCGCGCGCACGGCTTCCCGCTCTCGCGCGGGGTTGGAGCAGTATCCAGGCCAGACGGAATCGTCTGATGGTCAGGATATTGCGACAAATCAATATGCTGGAGCGGACGGCCGGGTTCCGCCGGGACGGCTTTGGCTCTAGAAGACCATGGCGAGCAACAGGAAGATCAGCGAGGTCAGGGCGCCGTTGAGACCCATGGCAATGCCGGCGAAGGTGCCGGCCTCGTCGCTGACCTGGAAGGCGCGGGCGGTGCCGATGCCATGACTCGCCACGCCGACCGCGAAGCCGCGCGCCGCGTAGTCGCGGATTCCCATCGCATTCATCAGCGGCGTCACCACGACCGAACCGAGGATGCCGGTCAGGACGACGAGCACGGCGGCGAGCGCTGGAATGCCGCCGATCGTCTCGCTGAGCGCCATGGCGATCGGCGCCGTCGTCGATTTCGAGGCGAGCGAGGCCAGCACCGGCGGCGGCGCGCCGAGCAGCCAGCCGATGCCGGCGGCGCTGGTGATCGCGGTCAGCGAGCCCGCGACCAGCGCCGCGCACATCGGGGCGAGATTGCGCAGCACCCGGTGGCGGTTGCGCCAGAGCGGCACGGCGAGGGCGACCGTCGCGGGCCCGAGCAGGAAATGCACGAACTGCGCGCCTTCGAAATAGGCGGGATAGGGCGTTCCGGTCACCGCGAGCAGGATGATGAGCAGCCCCGCCGCGATCACCACCGGATTGGCCAGCGGATGCCGTCGGCAGCGCGCCGAGACCGCGTCCCCGACCACGTAGGCGACCAGCGTCGCGGTCAGCCAGAGCAGCGGCGTCTGCGAGAGATAGACCCAGAGCTGGTAGAGGTCGGGGGTGTCGGCCATCACGCGGCCCGCTTCGCGCCGAGCCGCGCCACCGCGCGGAAGGTGAGCACGGTGACGACCAGCGTCAGCAGCGTCGAGATGATCAGAGCCGCGGTGATGGCGAGCCAGTGCGCCCGGATCAGCCCCGCCTGCTGCACCACCCCGACCGCCGCCGGCACGAAGAGCAGCGAGAGGTTGCGCAGGATGGTCTCGGCCACGCCTTCGAGCGCCGCCCCCGCGCGGCCGACCACCAGCAACCCGAGAAAGAGCAGGCCCATGCCGAGCACCGGCCCGGGAAAGACGATGCCGATCGTTCGCACCACGACCTCGCCGATCAATTGGCAAAGAAAGAGCAGGGTCAGGGCCTGGATCATTGGAATGGCTCGCGACTGAGGAGATCTCGCCGCACTCTGGCCCGGTGCCATTCGGGATGCAACGCCGCCGCCCGGCGTACGTGTCGGGCGGCGTTCGCTTCAGAGCAGGAAGTCGGCCGCGCTGAGTTGGCCGACGCCGGCGACCTCGATCTCGAAGTCCGCGCGGCCGTCGCCATCGGTGTCGCCGGAGAGGATGCCGGATTTGAACCGCAACTCGCCAGAGTGGTCGGAGAAGGCCTTCGAACCGATGAAGCTGAACTTCTGGTCGCCGCGCCGTGATGCGTTGGCATCGATGTCCGAGAGGTCGATCAGGTCATCGCGCCGCGAGAAATCCTGGATCACATCCCGCGCGGATCCCCGGACCGACTCCGTGATGCTCCGGAACACGAATGTGTCCACGCCGGCGTCGCCGCTCATCCGGTCCCGGCCACGGCCGCCGTTCAACTCGTCCTCGCCGGCCCCGCCCTCCATCAGGTCGTTGCCCTTGCCGCCGTTGATCAGGTCATTGCCGGCGTCGCCGTAGAGCTTGTCGTTGCCGGCGTCGCCGTAGAGGCGGTCGTTGCCGCGCCCCCCGCGCAGGACGTCGTTGCCGCCCGCCCCATATATCCGGTCCTCGAAGTCCGTGCCGTTCAGGCGGTCCACGCCGCTTGTCCCGTGAATGGGCGCCTCGTCGTCGGAAATGGTGACACGGGTCGAGAAGGGGAGCCCCGAGGGGCTTGTTCCGCTGGAGGTTTCCTTGAAATCGATCACGAACGTCTCGTTCTTCTCGAACCGCTGATCGTCCTCCAGGAAGACCCGGACGGACTTCACGACCTCGCCGGGCCGGTAGACGAGCGTGCCGGAGGTTCCGTCGAAATCCTTGCCCTCGGAAGCGGTCCCGCCCCGCGTGTCATACTCCAGCCGCAGAAGGCCCGCGCTTGGCGCGTTGAGATAGATTGGAACGTCGATCCAGTCCGCGTTCTCGCGAACGAAGGTCGTCGCCCCCGGAACCAGGGCCGCGAGAGGCGTGGCCTGCGCCGGGGCGTCGTTGTCCACGATGGTCGCCACGCCGCGCGTGCCCGCTTCGATGATCGCGCCGGTGGCGTTTGTCAGATCGACGTAGAATTGCTCGAGTGCCTCGACGCGTGTGTCGTTGTTGATCTCGACGACGACGGTCTTGCTGACTTCGCCCGGTGCGAACGTCAGAGTCGCATTCCTGACGAAACCAAAATCGCCGCTAACGGCCGTCCCGGTGGCTGTGCGCAGATCGACCGAGACCGTGGAGGTGGTCGGCGATGACAGGCTGACGATGAAGCGCGCGAAGCCGTCGCCTTCCCCGACCCAGGCGTTCTTGATCTGGAGCGTGGGGCTGGTCGAGGAGGCGCCGTCGTCGTCCTTCACCACGATGGAGGCCCGGGACTGCGCGATTTCCCCACCCTTTGCGTTCGAGAGGCGCAGGAAGAAATTCTCGGTCGATTCCGCCGAGGTTCCATCGACGAGGTCGATGGCGATCGTCTTGGTCACCTCGCCGGCGAGGAAGGTGAGGCTGCCCTGCCGCGCAACATAGTCCGATTCCGCCGACGCGGTCGCGTTTCCGGTGGCGTATTCGACGCTGACGTTCCCTGTCGAAGCGGCGTCCAGCCGGACCACCACGTAGGCCTTTCCAGCGCCCTCGTCGACCACGACGTCCTCGGCCCAGATGCGCGGCGTCGGCGAGATCGTGTCGTTGTCGACGATGAAGGCGATGGCCCGGTTATCGACGACGGTGGCGCCGACCGGGTTCGAAAAGGCGAGGCTGAAGAACTCCAGACCCTCGGCTGCTACGAAACGATTCGTGATGGGAATCTCGATGACCTTCTCGACTTCGTTCGGCGCGAAATCGAGCGTCCCGTGCGCGGACCCATAGTCGGTCGAGAGCGCGCTCTGCGCAACGGTCTCCCAATCCACTGATACCGCGGAAGCGGAACGTTCGGACAATCTCACAATGAACCGAGCGAAGCCGTCGCCCTCGCCGACCCAGACCTCGTCGGTCTCGATGAACACGGCCATCCCACACCCCCTGTTAATCGCGGCGACCGAACCACAAATACGTCACGTGGCCAGAATAATATCCTGGTTTGGCCAAGAAGCGGTAAGAAAATCCATCACTCTGTAAGGTAGGCCGCCCCGCCTACCCGTAAGTATTAGAGTCAAGGTGGTTTGTGTTTGATATTGTGTCAACCCGATTTGTGTTGTTCGAAGCTCGGATCTCGACAACATCCGACGCTCGCGTTGGCCGCGCGTCAGGCTTTTCTCATGGCGCCGCGATCGAGATGTCGGCCGCGATCGCCCCTCCGGCCCGACCAGCGGCTATCGCGGCGGTCCAGCCCGCCTCGACCAGCCGGCCGGCGATCCCGCGGGGCGCGCGGAACCCCTTCACCGTCCCACGCGACCCGTGTCACCGTCGTCAGGTGCCGGTGATCCGATCGTGACGCAAAGGCGTTCGTCGGTGCGAATGGTGCCGGGCGTCATTTCGCGCAGGCCGGCGTACGGCAATCGTTTGCGCGTTTGCCAAGTCGGTGGCGGCGCGGTATTGGTAGCTGCAAAAGGGCAGGCAAATGACAAGGACCGCGATGGCCGGGGCGAAACCCGTCGTGCTGTGCATTCTGGACGGCTGGGGCCTGCGTGCCGAGACCGAGGGCAACGCGGTCGCGCTCGGCGATACACCGAATTTCGACCGGATCTGGGCCACCTGCCCGCATGCGCAACTCGCGGCGCATGGGCCGGATGTCGGCCTGCCCGAAGGCCAGATGGGCAATTCCGAGGTCGGTCACATGAATATCGGCGCCGGCCGAGTTGTCTGGATGGACCTGCCGCGCATCGACAATGCCATCGCCGACGGCAGCTTCGCCCGGAATTCCGAGCTCGCCGCCTTCATCGCCCGCCTGCGTGATACCGGCGGGACGGCGCATCTCGCCGGGCTGACCTCGCCGGGCGGCGTGCATGCCCATCAGCGCCACATGGTCGCGGTCGCCTCGGCCGTGGTGGCGGCGGGCGTGCCGGTGGCGGTGCATTGCTTTCTCGACGGCCGCGACGTGCCTCCGAGCTCCGCCGCCGCGCAGGTCGCCGAATTCGAGGCGGGCCTGCCGGAGGGCGCGAGCATCGCCACCGTCTCCGGGCGCTTCTATGCCATGGACCGCGACAACCGCTGGGAACGCGTCGGCGCGGCGGTCGAGGCCATCCTGCGCGGCAAGGGCGGCCACGCGGCGAGCGCGGCGGAGGCGATCGCAGCGGCCTATGCCCGGGGCGAGACCGACGAATTCGTGACGCCGACGGTGATCGGCGACTATGCCGGTGCGCGGGACGGCGATGGTCTCGCCTTCGCCAATTTCCGCGCCGACCGCGCGCGCGAGATCCTGAGCGCGCTGATCGCGCCGGATTTCGTCGCCTATGACGTCGGGCCGCGGCCGACCTTCGCCGCGGTGCTCGGGATGGTCGAATATTCCGACGCGCTCAATACGCACATGCGGGTGATGTTCCCGTCGGGCGACATCGCCAACACGCTAGGCTCCTGGGTCGCCGGGCACGGGATCGGCCAGTTCCGGCTGGCGGAGACCGAGAAATATCCGCATGTGACGTTCTTCCTCAACGGCGGCGTCGAGGTGCCGGCGGAGGGCGAGACCCGCTACATGGCGCCGAGCCCGAAGGTCCGAACCTATGACCTCCAGCCGGAAATGTCGGAGCCGGAGGTCGCGGGCCAACTCGCAGGCGCGATCCGCTCCGGCGACTACGGTCTGATCGTGGTGAACTTCGCCAATCCGGACATGGTGGGCCATACCGGCGTGGTCGAGGCCGGGATCAAGGCGGTGGAGGCGGTGGACGACGGCCTGGGCCTCGCGCTGGCCGCGCTGGCCGAAGTGGGTGGCGCGATGATCGTCACCGCCGATCACGGCAATTGCGAGATGATGATCGACCCCGTCACCAAGGGGCCGCACACCGCGCATACGCTGAACCCGGTGCCGGTGATCCTCGTCGGCGGGCCGCCGGGCGCGCGGCTTCGAAACGGGCGGCTCGCCGATCTGGCGCCGACGTTGCTCGCACTCATGGGCCTGCCCCAGCCGGCCGAGATGACTGGCCAGAGCCTGATCGAGGCGGCGTGAGGGTTCGGCCGCTCTGGCTCGCCTTGCTCGTCGGCCTCGCGGCGCCGGCGGCGGCCGCGACCCCGTCCGACGACATGGCCGAGGCGGCGGCGCGGATCGACGCGGCCGGCGCGGCGCTCGCCACGGCGACCGATCCCGAGGCCCGGCTGTCGGCCTTGTCGGTGGCGATCGGCGCCTATCAGTCGGCGCTCGACGTGCTGCGGGCCGGGGTGAATGGCGCGAGCGCGCGCGAACGCGAGCTGAGCCTGGCGCTGGAGGCTCGGCGCGACCAGATCCAGCATCTGATCGCGGCGCTCGAATCCATGTCGCGGACTCCGCCTCCGGCGCAGGCGCTGCATCCGGCGGGACCGATCGGCGCCGCCCGCGCCGCGGCGATGATGACGAGCGTGACGACCGCGCTGCGCTCGGAGTCCGAGAGCCTCGCGGCGGAATATGACGAGGTCGCCGCGATCCGCGCGCTCCGTCTCCGGGGGGAGCGCGATCTCGCCACCGGCATCGCCGCGCTCGGCACCGCGCGGACCGAGCTTGGCGAAACGCTCGCCCTGCGCGCCCCGCCGCCGCCGCGTGGCACCGAGGATCCGGCGATGGCGCTGCTCCTTCGCGACAGCGATACGCTGACCGTGCTCGCCGCGAAGCTGGCCGGAACGCGGGCGGGAGATCCGGATGCTCCGCCGCCGACCCTGATCCGGCCAGTGTCCGGCGACATCGCGCGGGGCTATCAGATGCCCGACGGCGCCGGTGTCCGCCGGCCGGGGATCGTGATGCGCGCGCCGCCGCTGTCGCTGGTCAGCGCCCCCGCTGACGCGATCGTGCGTTACGCGGGACCGTTTCTCGACTATGGCTACGTGGTGGTACTGGAAGCGGACGATGACACGCTGATCGTGCTCGCCGGCCTGGCACAGCTGCAGGTCGCGACCGGCGCGGCGGTTCGGGCGGGCGGGCTGATCGGCCTGCTTGGCGGGCCGGCCTTCGAGGAGGGCGCCCCGGCGGCTTCGGCTGGCGGCGCAGTCGAATCGACCGCTTCAGGCGCCGATGAAACGCTGTATATAGAAGTCAGGCATGGAGGCGGCCCGGTGGATCCCGCGCCGCTGTTCGCAGACGACAACGGATAGGAACGGCGCATGAAGAAACTACTGCTGGCTGGCGCGGCTGGCGCGGCCCTGGGCATCGTGGTCAGCACGCAGTTCGCGGGCCCGATCGTGGCGCAGGAGGCCGAGCAGGAGAAGACGGTCTATGAACAGCTCGACCTGTTCGGCGACGTCTTCGAGCGAATCCGCACCAGCTACGTCGAGCCGGTCGATGAGAAGAAGCTGATCGCGAGCGCGATCAACGGCATGCTCGCTTCGCTCGATCCGCATTCCTCCTACCTGCCGCCTGACGATTTCGACGACATGCAGGTGCAGACCAAAGGCGAGTTCGGCGGCCTCGGCATCGAGGTGACGCAGGAGAACGGCGTCGTGAAGGTGGTCTCGCCGATCGAGGACACCCCCGCCGACAAGGCCGGCATCAAGCCGGGCGACCTCATAACGCAGGTGAACGGCGAGAGCGTGATGGGGCTGAACCTCAACGACGCCGTCGATCTGATGCGCGGGCCGGTGGGGTCCGAGATCACCATCACCATCCAGCGCGAGGGCACGCCCGATCCGTTCGACGTGACGATCAAGCGCGAGACCATCACCGTCTCGCCGGTGCGCTCTCAGATCGAGGACGGCGTCGTCGTGCTTCGCGTCGCCACCTTCAACGAGCAGACCTATCCCAATCTGGAAAAGCAGCTGAAGGAGAAGGTCGAGGAAGTCGGTGGCATGGACAAGGTGACGGGCTTCGTCCTCGACCTGCGCAACGATCCGGGCGGCCTGCTCAATCAGGCGATCTCGGTGGTGGACGCTTTCCTCGAGTCCGGCGAGATCGTCTCGACCCGCGGTCGCGACCCGCGCGACAGCGAACGCTACAACGCGACCCCCGGCGACCTGGCCGAGGGCAAGCCGATGGTGGTGCTGATCAACGGCGGCTCGGCCAGCGCGTCGGAAATCGTCGCCGGCGCCTTGCAGGACCACCGGCGCGGCATCGTGCTCGGCACCCAGAGCTTCGGCAAGGGTTCGGTCCAGACCATCATGCCGGTACAGGACGACGGCGCGCTGCGCCTGACCACCGCGCGCTACTACACGCCGTCGGGTCGCTCGATCCAGGCGCTCGGCGTCTCGCCCGACATCGTGGTCGAGCAGCCGGCGCCGCGCGACCCGAACGCCGCGGCCGAGCCGCAGACGCCGGCGCCGGACGCCCTGCGCAGCGAGGCCGACCTGCGCGGTTCGCTGGCGAACGATTCGCTGACCGAGGACGAGAAGAAGGCGCTCGAGGCGGCGAAGGCGCATCAGGCGGAGACCGCGCGTCTCCGCGCGGAAGACTATCAGCTCAGCTATGCCATCGACATGCTGCGGGGCCTTTCCTATCTCGACGCCAAGAACTGAGGTGGCCAGGAAGGCGCTGACCGAGGCCGAGATCCGCGCACTGCCCTATCGGCCGTGCGTGGGGCTCGTGCTGATGAACCGCGCCGGCCGCGTTTTCGCCGGCCAGCGGCTCGACAACCCGGGCGAGGCCTGGCAGATGCCCCAGGGCGGCATCGACGAAGGCGAGACCCCGCTCGAAGCCGCGCTGCGCGAGCTCGGCGAGGAGACGGGCATCGCGCCCGCCTCGGTCGATGTGCTGGCCGAGACATCGGACTGGCTGACCTACGACCTGCCCGTCGATCTGGTGCCTCGCATCTGGAAAGGGCGCTACCGCGGCCAGAAGCAGCGCTGGTTCCTGCTCCGCTTCCTCGGGGCGGATACCGAGGTGGATATCACCCGGCCGCCGCCGGAATTCAGTGCCTGGGCCTGGATGGAACCGGCCGAGCTCGCCGCCCGCATCGTCCCCTTCAAGCGGGATATCTACGCGCAGGTGTTCGCGACCTTCGGGCCGCGTCTCGCGCCCGCCTGAGGCGAGAGAATCACCCCTCGGACCATGAGGCGACCGAAGGGCGAAGCAGTCGGTCCGGAGCGGATGAAATCGCACCCGCGCGGCGCGAAGTCGACGCCTTCGGAAACAATCTGCGCGGGAAAACGCCTGCGATTCATGCGTTGGTCATAGATGTTGTGAAGAGCGCGCCTGCGAGGTTGCGACTCGGTCAGAATCCCATATTATGGGGTTCAAGAAGTTCGAGGCCCAAGAACGTCCGTCCGGGATGTCGAAGCAGTGAGGCGAGCAGGTGAATTCCATGAATCCGAAGGTCGGAGTCGTCGCCGCTACCGCGCAGCCGCTTCAGGTGCGCGGCCGCTCCTTCACGGCGGTGGTCCTGCGGCTTGACGGCGCCCCGGATCGTGCGTTTTTCGATGCGCTCGACGCGCTGATGCGGCAGGCGCCGCATTTCTTCGTCAACGCGCCGCTGGTGCTCGATCTCGAACAGGCCGAGGGACTGGACGAAAAGGCGGATTTCGTGAAATTCGCCCGCGCACTCCGCGCCCGCCGGCTGACCGCGATCGGCATCCAGAACGCCCGGGCCGAGCAGGGTGTCGCCGCCTTCGGCGCGGGCCTCATAACCCTGCAGGGCGGCCGCGAGGCGGCGCTGGAGCGCGCGGGTATTCAGCCGACCGCCCCGAAGGCCGAACCGAAGGCGGACGCGGCGGAACCGAAGGCGACGGATATCCCCGCCGAAACAGCGGTCGAACCCACCCCCGAGCCGGCGCCGAGCCTGATGATCACCGAGCCGGTGCGCTCGGGCCAGCGCATCTTCGCCGATCGCGGCGATCTCGTGGTCATGGCGCCGGTCAGCTCGGGCGCCGAACTGATCGCGCATGGCAATATCCATGTCTACGGGCCGTTGCGGGGCCGGGCGCTGGCCGGGGTCAACGGCGACCGGACCGCCCGCATCTTCTGCCAGAACCTGGAGGCGGAGCTGGTCGCCATCGCCGGCCTCTACCGCACCAGCGATGACCTGCCTTCGGACGCCCGGCGCCAGCGCGTGCAGGTGTTCCTCCAGGGCGAATCCATTTGCGTCGAACCCCTCAAGTAACCCTCGGATCAGGAAAGGAGACCCGGTTGGCCAAGATCATCGTCGTCACATCCGGCAAGGGAGGCGTCGGCAAGACGACCTCGACCGCCGCCATCGGCGCGGGCCTCGCCATGCGCGGCAAGAAGACCGTCGTCATCGATTTCGACGTGGGCCTGCGCAACCTCGACATGATCATGGGATGCGAGCGTCGCGTGGTCTTCGACTTCATCAATGTCATCCAGGGCGATGCCAAGATCCAGCAGGCGCTGATCAAGGACCGCCGGCTCGACAATCTGTCGATCCTGCCGACCAGCCAGACCCGCGACAAGGACGCGCTGACCAAGGAAGGCGTCGAGAAGGTGCTGAACGAACTGCGCGATCAGTTCGACTACATCATCTGCGACAGCCCGGCCGGAATCGAGCGCGGCGCGCATCTCGCGATGTATTTCGCCGATGAGGCGGTGGTGGTGACCAACCCCGAGGTCTCCTCGGTTCGCGACAGCGACCGCGTGCTCGGGCTGCTCAGCTCCAAGACCCACCGGGTCGAGAAGGGCGAAGGTTCGGTCAAGTCGCACCTGCTGCTCACCCGCTATGATCCGTCGCGGGTGGCGCGGGGCGAGATGATGAAGGTCGAGGACATTCTCGAGATCCTGTCGATCCCGCTGCTCGGTATCATCCCCGAGAGCACGGCGGTGCTGAAGGCTTCCAACGTCGGCACGCCGGTTGTGTTCGATGCGAAGTCCAACGCCGGCAAGGCCTATGAGGACGCGGTCTCCCGGCTGGTCGGCGAGCAGCTCGAAATGAAGATCCAGCCCGAGCGTCAGGGCCTGTTCCAGCGGCTGCTGCGGCGGACGGCATGAGCATGCTGAACTTCCTCCGCTGGCCCCGGCAGGGCAACACCGCCGACACCGCCAAGGAGCGGCTGCAGATCCTGCTGTCGCACGAGCGTGTCGACCGATCCGGACCTGACTATCTGCCGATGCTTCAGCGCGACATCCTCGAAGTGATCAAGCGCTACATGACGGTGGGCGGCGACAGCGTCGACATCAAGCTCGAGCGGGGCGACGATCTGTCGACGCTCGAGATCAATATCGAGCTGCCTGGCGCCGGCGCGCTTCACGCG
Organism: uncultured Amaricoccus sp.; assembly: GCF_937891315.1. Taxonomy (GTDB): domain Bacteria; phylum Pseudomonadota; class Alphaproteobacteria; order Rhodobacterales; family Rhodobacteraceae; genus Amaricoccus. The sequence continues at coordinate 25,980 of NZ_CALAGI010000142.1, forward strand.
CGTGGCGCCGCCTGACAGCGGTCCCGCCGGCGCGCCGGCGGGACTGGATCGCTCATGATCAGGCGGGCCAGGCGTTGGTCGGCGCCGTCCGTTCGAGGTTCGCGGCCGTGCGCGGACGCTCGGTCACCACGAGCACGAAGAACAGCGCCATCCCGGTGACCGCGAACAGCGAGCCGGCGATGACGAGCGGCTCGAAGGCCGGATCGTGGCCGTTCGCCAGCATCAGCCCGAGCCCGCCGCTCATCAGTACCGCGCCGGCCGCGCCGCAGCCGGCCTGGGTCCATGCGAGCACGCCCGCCGCGCGGCGTCCGGTCCGGTGCCAGAGGCCATAGAGCGCCATCGTCACCCATCCGAGCAGGTTGAGATGCGCATGGGCCGGGGCGAGGGTGAAATCTTGCGCGATGCCCATATGGATGCCGAGCGACATGCCGCCGAGCGCGCATAGCGCGGCCATGCCAAGACAGAACTTGGAGATAGACATTTGACAATTCCCTGGTGCGTCGGCGCCGGTCGCGGCGCCGGTTGGCGGTGGTCTTTTCGCTTTCGAATGCGAGGAAAGAGGTAGCTCGGGGCCCCTGAGTCGAGCAAGGGGGGGCGAGGGGGCGCCGCTCCCGCCGTCACGCTGGCGTCACGGACATTTCACGAGCCGGCCGCCGAACGCGGCGAACCCTTCGCCAAACCGCCGCGGCGCGCTAGTCTCGGGGTCATGCGCCGCTTCGCCGACCTGCTCGACCGCCTGACGCTGACGCCGTCGCGCAATGGCAAGTTGCGGCTGATCGAGGCCTATCTCGCCGCGACGCCCGACCCTGACCGCGGCTTCGGCCTGGCGGCCATCACGCGTGACCTGCGGTTCGACACGGTAAAACCCGCCATGCTGCGCGCCCTCGTGGCCGAGCGGGTGGACGCGGAGCTTTTCGCGCTCTCCCATGATTTCGTCGGCGATCTTGCCGAGACCGTCGCGCTGATCTGGCCGGCGCCGCCCTGTCCTGGCGCGGATCCGGGACTCGGCGAAGTGGTGGCGCGTCTGCGCGCGACCTCGCGTCGCGAGGCGCCACGTCTCGTCGCGGCGCTGCTCGACCAGTTCGACGCCTCGGGTCGCTTCGCGCTGCTGAAGCTTGTCACCGGCGGGCTGCGCGTCGGTGTCTCGGCCCGGCTCGGCAAGCAGGCGCTCGCCGATTTCGGCGGCCGCGAGGTCGCCGAGATCGAGGAGATCTGGCACGATCAGGCGCCACCCTACGCCGCGCTCTTCGACTGGCTCGCCGGCCGGGCCGCGCGGCCGGGTGGCGGCGGCGCGACACTCGGCTTCCGTCCGGTGATGCTGGCGCATCCGCTCGACCCGGGCGATCTCACCGCGCTCGACCCCGCCGACTTCCTCGCCGAATGGAAGTGGGATGGCATCCGCCTGCAGGCGACCGCTGGCCGCGGAGGCGCGCGGCTCTATTCGCGTACCGGCGACGATGTCGCGTCCGCCTTTCCCGACATCGCCGCCGCGCTCGATTTCGACGGCACGCTCGACGGCGAACTGCTGGTCGCGCTGCCCGGCGGCCTTGGCGAAGGCGTGGCGAGTTTCGCCGATCTGCAGAGGCGGTTGAACCGCAAGACGGTCGCACCGCGCGAGATGGCGCGCTATCCCGCCTTCCTCCGGCTCTACGACCTCTTGCGCGACGGGCCGGAGGATCTGCGCCCCGCGCCGCTCGCCGAGCGGCGGGCGCGGCTGGAAGCCTTCGCCCGCCGCCTCGACCCTGCCCGGTTCGATCTTTCGCCGCTCATCCCCTTCGCCGACTGGGCCGAGCTCGCCGAGCGGCGGGCCGCGCCGCCGGAGACGGTGATCGAGGGGGTGATGCTGAAACGCCGCGACAGTCCCTATCTGGCCGGCAGGCCCAAGGGGCCCTGGTTCAAGTGGAAGCGCGAGCCGCGGTTGATCGACGCGGTGCTGATGTATGCCCAGCGCGGGCACGGCAAACGCTCCGGCTATTACTCGGACTATACCTTCGGCGTCTGGGGGGCGGATGGTGCGCTGCTACCGGTCGGCAAAGCCTATTTCGGCTTCACCGACGAGGAGTTGACCAGGATCGACGCCTTTGTCCGGGCCAACACCATCGACCGTTTCGGTCCGGTGCGGGCGGTGCGCGCCGAGCCGGACCACGGGCTGGTGCTCGAGGTCGCCTTCGAGGGCCTGAACCGCTCCGGCCGCCACAAGTCCGGTCTCGCCATGCGCTTCCCGCGCATCAGCCGCCTGCGCTGGGACAAGCCGCCGGCCGAGGCCGACCGCATCGAGACGCTGGAGGCGCTGCTCGACGACGGGCCGTTGGTATAGGCCGCGCGCGCCGCAGATCGCTCTGTGCAACGGCGGCTGCCCAGCCTATAACGCGCCCAGTCTCAACCCATCGCCAACACCCGGGTCCAAGGGTCATGTCCGAAGAATTCTATCGTATCAAGCGCCTGCCGCCCTATGTCTTCGCCGAGGTCAACCGCCTCAAGGCCAAGTACCGGGCCGATGGGATGGACATCATCGACTTCGGCATGGGCAATCCCGACATGGATACGCCAAGGCACATCGTCGACAAGCTGGTCGAGACGGTGCAGCGGCCGCGCACTCACCGCTATTCCGCCTCCAAGGGCATTCCGGGCCTGCGCCGTGCCCAGGCCGGATACTACGCCCGTCGCTTCGGGGTGAAGCTCGATCCGGAGACCGAGGTGATCGCGACCCTCGGCTCGAAGGAGGGGCTGGCGAATCTCGCGATGGCGATCACCGCGCCGGGCGACGTGATGCTGGTGCCAAACCCGTCCTATCCGATCCATCCCTACGGTTTCATGATCGCCGGCGGCACGCTGCGGCATGTGCCGGCGTTGCACGATGGACGGTTCGACCCGGAGGAATATCTGCGCGCGCTCGGGCGCGCGGTGCTGCATTCGGTGCCGAAGCCGGTGGCGCTCGTCGTCTCCTTCCCGTCGAATCCGACGGCGCAGGTCTGTGATCTCGATTTCTATCGCGAGTTGATCGCCTTCGCGAAGAAGCAGCACCTCTGGGTGCTGTCGGACCTCGCATATGCCGAGATTTATTTCGATGGCAACCCGCCGCCCTCGATCCTTCAGGTCGAGGGGGCCAAGGAGGTGGCGGTCGAGTTCACCTCGCTCTCCAAGACCTATTCGATGCCGGGATGGCGCATGGGCTTCGCGGTCGGCAATCCGCGGCTCATCGACGCGCTGACCCGCATCAAGAGCTATCTCGACTACGGCGCCTTCACCCCGGTGCAGGTCGCGGCCGCCGCCGCGCTGAACGGGCCGCAAGAGGTCGTGACCGAGATCCGCGAGACCTACAAGCATCGCCGAGACGTGCTCGTCGATACGATGGGCCGCGCCGGCTGGCTGATTCCGTCGCCGCCGGCCACCATGTTCGCCTGGGCGCCGGTGCCGAAGCCGTTCGAGGCGATCGGCTCGATGGGCTTCTCGAAGATCCTGCTGCGCGAGGCGGAGGTCGCGGTCGCACCGGGCGTAGGTTTCGGCGAATATGGCGAGGGTTTTGTCCGGCTCGGCCTGGTCGAGAACGAGCACCGCATCCGCCAGGCGGCGCGCGGGGTCCGCAAGGTGATGCAGAACGCCGAGGCGCTGCTTGCCAAGTACAATGCCGAGGAGGAGGCCGCCGCGTGAGCGACGATCACGAAATCGACTGGAACTGGGCCGAGCAGAAGGCCGATACCGAGTTGAGCATCGAGGAGGTGCGCAAGGAATCGGGCCTCGACGAGAGGGCGTTGATCACCCTCGATCTCGAGTTCCTGCCCGAGGACAAGGACGCCGACGCCGCCGCCTTCATGAAGGCGCTGGAAAGTTTCGGCTATCTCGCCAGCGCCGCCGAGAACGACCCGGATGGACGGATCGACGCCACCGTGCTCGACATCCCCTTCACGCTTGAGGCGATCTGGCTGCACGAGGAGCGCACCACGAAGCTCGCGCTCGCCCGCGGCTTCGTGCCCGACGGCTGGGGCTTCTGGGAACCCTGACGCGGTGAAGCGGGGTCAGGCCGCCCACGCCGCGACATAGGCGCGCAGCGCCTCGGCGATGCGCGCGCGGTCATTGCCCGCGGCGGCGATCCATGCGCCGGGGACGGCGCCGACCAACATATCGAAATCGAGCGGCGGAACCGGCGCGCGGCGGGGCTCCGGCCAGCGGGCCCGCAGGAAATGACCGACGGGCAAGGCGATCTCCGCCGGTCGGGCGGGGCCGAGCGCGCGGCTGAGATAGAGGCAGGCGTCGTAGTCGATCGACCAGAGCCGCCCATCGGCCAGGATCAGGTTGGGGTTCGGGGGCATCCGGTCGACATTGGCCAGCAGGCAGTCCGACCGCGCGATGGTTTCCAGCATCGCCGGATCGGCCGCGAGCGCCTCGGCCGCCGTCGCCGGCCGCGCATCCGGCACCAGCGCGATCCCGAGGTTCCAGCCCGGGCTACGCCGCAGCATCGAGTCGAACTCGTCCGTGCCGGCCATCCACGGAAAATCCTCCGCCAGCCACAACGGCCGCGCCTCTGGCACCGGCGTGCCGAACGCCCGCGCGATGGCGAGGGCGACATACTCGATCAGCAAGCCGTAAGGCCCCGGCCCCGCGCCGGAGAATTTCAGCACCCAGCGCCGGCCGTCCCGTGCCTCGACTTCGGCCGGCGTGGTGCTGGCCTCGGTGATCACCCGGATCACACGCGCGACCTCTGTTTCCGGGCGGCGACGCAAAAAGGGCGGATCCATCGGATCCGCCCTCCCTTCGACCACGGCGAAGATCCCCGTGTCAGGCGTGCTTGCCGCCCTTGTAGGGCAACCAGATCTTCTTGTTGGTGAGATAGAGCAGCACGGTCAGACCCGCGAGGAACAGCACCGCGACGAGGCCCGCCTGCTTGCGCGCCATCATCTTCGGCTCGGCCGTCCACATCAGGAAGGCGGCCACGTCCTCCGCCATCTGCTCCGGCGTCGCGACCGTGCCGTCGGCATAGGTGACGAGCCCGTCGCTCAGTACCGGGTTCATTGCCACCCAGGCACCCTTGGCGTGGTTCTCGTATAGCGTCACGCCCGCCTCGACCTTCTCCTCGCCGGTAAAGCCGGTCACGAACGAGGCGATGTATTCCGGGCCGCCCATGCCGTGCAGGATCTGGTTGACCCCGAGACCCGCCGGACCGTGGAAGCCGGCCCGCGCCTTGGCCATCAGGCTGAGATCCGGCGCGTTCGGCAGGTTGGACGGCGCGAAATGATCCGGCGGCGCGGCGACGCGGGTCTCGCCGGTGGCAAGCTCCGTCACCTCGAACTGCGCGGCGAAGGCGTGCATCGCCTCCTCGCTCAGCGCGGGGCCGCCGGGATCGGCGAGGGTGCGATAGGCCACGAACTTCAGCCCGTGGCAGGCCGAACAGACCTCGGTATAGACCTGCAGGCCGCGCTGGAGCTGCGACTGGTCGAAACTGCCGAAGGGGCCTTCGAAGGAAAAGCTGAAGTCGGTGACATGGCCGGCTTCAGCCGCCTCGGCGCCGCCGCCCATGGCAAGGAGTCCGACCGCGGCGAGCCCCGAGAGGAGTGTCTTTCTGAACATGGCTGATCCTCGCTCGGGGCTATTCCGCGGGCGCCGGGACGGCGCGGCCGGCCGCGCCCTCGACGCCGTAGTGCTCGATGAAATCAGCCTCGATGCTGGCCGGCGGCTGGGTCGGCTTCTCCATCACACCGAGCAGCGGCAGGACGACGAGGAAGAAGGCGAACCAGTAGAGCGTCGCCAGCTGGCTGATGATGACATAGGGCTGCTCCGCCGGCATCGACCCGCACCACATCAGCAGCATGAAGTCGAACACCAGGATCCAGAACCAGACCTTGAACCGCGGCCGATAGCGCCCGGACCGCGTCCGGCTGGTGTCGAGCCAAGGCAGCAGCGCGAGCAGGATGATCGAACCGAACATCGCGATCACGCCGCCGAGCTTGGAATTGATGAACCAGATGTCGAAGGTGATGGCGCGCAGCATGGCGTAGAACGGCAGGAAGTACCATTCCGGCACGATATGCGCGGGGGTCTGCAGGCTGTTCGCTTCGATATAGTTGTCGGGATGGCCGAGGAAGTTCGGCATGAAGCCGACGACCGCCGCGAAGATCACCAGCACGAAGACCAGCGCGAACAGGTCCTTGATCACGAAATAGGGCCAGAAGGGCAGGGTATCCGCGTCGGCCTCGCGCTTGGAGGTACGCCGCACCTCGACCCCGGTCGGGTTGTTGTTGCCCGTCGTGTGGAACGCCCAGATATGGACGATCACGAGGCCGGCGATGACGAAGGGCAGCAGATAATGCAGCGAGAAGAAGCGGTTCAGCGTCGGATTGTCGACCGCCGGCCCGCCGAGCAGCAGCGTCTGGATATATTCGCCGACCACCGGGATCGCACCGAAGAGGCCGGTGATGACCGTGGCGCCCCAGAAGGACATCTGCCCCCAGGGCAGGACGTAGCCCATGAAGGCGGTGCCCATCATCAGGAGATAGATGAGCATGCCGACAATCCAGGTGATCTCGCGCGGGGCCTTGTAGGAACCGTAGTAGATGCCGCGGAAGATATGGAAATACACCGCCACGAAGAACAGCGAGGCGCCGTTGGCATGGACATAACGCAGCGCCCAGCCGCCGTTCACGTCGCGCATGATATGCTCGACGCTCGAGAAGGCGAGGGTGACATGCGGGGTGTAATGCATCGCGAGCGCGATGCCGGTCGCGATCTGCAGCGCCAGGCAGAAGGCGAGCACGATGCCCCAGATCCACATCCAGTTGAGATTCTTGGGCGTCGGGATGAAAAGCGTGGAATAGGTCAGCCCGAGGACGGGAAGCCGGCTCTCGAGCCACTTTTCGGCTCCGGTCTTCGGCTCGTAGTGGTCGTGCGGAATGCCGCTCATCTTGCTCTAACTCCCCCTAGCCGAGCTGGACGACGTTCTCGGAGACGAGACTCATCACCGGAATGTGCAGGTTCTGCGGCGCCGGCCCCTTGCGAATTCGGCCGGCTGTGTCGTAGTGCGATCCATGGCAGGGGCAGAACCAGCCGCCGAAGTCGCCAGATTCGCCGAGCGGAACGCAGCCCAGATGGGTGCAGACGCCGGTCATGATGAGCCATTCGCCCGCCTCGTCGAGCGTGCGGTCCGCGTCGGTCGCGGGCGCGTCCGTCGGCAGGTTCTCGTTGCGGGCGAGCGGGTCGACCAGTTCGGACATCTCGACCGCGCGGCCCATCTCGATCTCCTCCGGCGTGCGGCGGCGGATGAAGACGGGTTTGCCGAGGAACTTGATGGTCAGCTGACTGCCGACCTCCACGCCCGATATATCGACGCGGATCGAAGACAGCGCCTGCACATCGGCGCTCGGGTTCATCTGGTTGACCAGCGGCCAGACGGCGGCGCCGACGGCGACCGCCCCGGCCGCGCCGGTGGCTACATATAGGAAATCGCGACGGGATCCGGGATGGTCTTCAGCATGGGACAAGCGGTTTTCTCCTTGCCAGAGCCCATGACGGGCGCAATTCGATCCCTCGGTGAATGCCTCCATCAGCCGGGTATTAGCCCGTTTAGAACGAAGACAAGCGCGGGTCCAGCGGACTTTCCGCCGCGGGGGGGGCGGGTCGCGCGCACCCCCGGCCAGTCTCGTATCAGGCCCGGTGAGCGTGGAAGAGGTTGATCTCGCCGGGGATCCGCAGGCCGCTGGCGGTGACGAAGGGTGCGAATCGCGCGCGGACCTCCGCGACGATGGCTTCGATCTCGGCGGCGCCCGCGGCTTTTTCACGCACGAGCCGCGCCGCCGGCCCGACCCGCGCGGCGAGCCCGGCGGCGGCGGCGATGTCCATCGTGGCGAGTTGAAAGGTCCGGCGCTCGCCCGCGGCGCCGGCGAGGCCGGCCGCGCCGAGAATGCCGAGCACGCGGTCGATGTCGCCGAACGCCATCGGCCCCGGCGCGTTCGGGTCCGCCGGCGGGCCGGAGCCGAGCACGGCCTCCGCGGCGGCCTTCGGCACAGCGAACCACGGGTTTTGGTTGGGGCCCGTCCAAGAGACGAAGCAGGTCCGCCCGCCGGGCCGGATGGCCCGGGCGATATTGCGGAACGCCGCGACCGGGTCTTCGAAGAACATCACCCCGAAACGCGACACCATGAGATCGAACGGGCCTTCCATGGGTTCGATCTGGGCGTCGGCGAGGAGAAAGGCGAGGTTCGCCAGTCCCGCCTCGCGGCGCCGCTCCTCGGCGCGGGCGAGGAGTGGCGCCGAGATATCGACGCCGAGCACCCGCCCGCCCGGCCCCGTCCTCCGCGCATAGGCGATCGACCCGCCGCCGGTGCCGCAGCCGATGTCGAGCACCGCCTCGCCCGAAGCGGCGCGCGCCGCTTCGGCCAGTATCACGTCGGTCTCGCCCATCATCGGCTCGAGCATGGCCTCGTTGGCAAGCCAGCTCTCGCCCTGCGCGCCGTTCCACTGCGCCCCCTGCTCGCTGTTCGCAATCTCCGTCATCGCGGCCTCCCGCTTCTGGTTTCCCCGAGCACCGGTTGCCCGAGACTCGGGGCTCCCGGCGAGGATCCTCCCGAGGAGACCTTGGCACAAGCCTCCCGAAGGGCTAAGTCGCGGGTCGGTCGCCGGAGCGTGGCCGAAAGCCGCCCCGGGAGGCTCGACCGCATGCGCTGGCTGCGCGATCCATCGCACCTGCTGCACCGGATCACGCATGCCCGGTCCTCGCTCGTCGCGCTCTATCTGTTCGCCATCGTCGAGGGGATCATGATCCCGATCCCGATCGAGACGATCCTCATGCCCTTCATGCAGCTGCGCCGGGATATCCTCTGGCGCATCGCCGGCATCGCCCTCGCCGGCTATTTCACCGCGGCGATCGCGGGCTTCGGCGTGGGCGCGCTGTTCTACGACCAGGTGGGCGCGCCACTGATCGAGATGATGGGCTGGCAGGACCGCTTCGCCGAGCTCGAGGGCTTCTTCGCCAGGAACGGATTTCTCGCGGTGATCGCGCTCGGCCTGACGCCGCTGCCGGCGCAGATCCTGATGATCGGCGCGGGCGCCTTCGGCGTGCCGGTGCTCGCCTTCTGCGCGGCCATCATCATCGGACGCGGCGCCCGGGTGTTCGGCGCGGCGATTCTGGTCTATTTCTTCGGTGACCGCGTGGTGCGCTATTTCGTCCGCCGCCGGCATCCGGAAGGTCACGCCGCGCCCGTTTCAGCGCCGGTCGCGGCGCCCGACAGCGCGCCGCCGGGGGGAGCCTTCGACGGATAGGGCTCAATCGCCGCGGTGGTAGGGGCCGCCGGCCAGGATGGTCGCGGCGCGGTAGAGCTGCTCGGCGAGCATGACGCGGACCAGCATGTGGGGCCAGACCATGCGGCCGAGCGAAACGAGGTAGTCGGCGCGGTCGCGAAACTCGGAGCCAAATCCATCCGCGCCGCCGATGGCGAGGGCGAGGTCGCGCGTGCCGGCGTCCGCCAGTCGCCGCAGCATGGCCGCGAAATCGGGTGAGCCCATCGCCTGTCCCCGCTCGTCGAGCGCGGCGAGCACCGCGCCCTTCGGCAGCGCCGCGGCGAGCAGGGCGGCCTCGGCGGCGGAGCCGGCGCCCTTGCGGTCCTCGACCTCGACCACCCTCGACGGGCCGAGGCCGAACGGCCGACCGGCCCGGTCGAAGCGGGCGAGATAGTCCGCGACGAGCTCGGCCTCCGGGCCGCCGCGCAGGCGGCCGACGGCGACAATGGTCAGGCGCAAGGCGCGAGCCCTCCCGCGATGGTCTCCGACGCCCTCGGGCGCGCGACCGTGCCCCGGTCGCCCGGTCGTGACGGCGACGGGTCAGGCCGCGCCGGTATCCGTGCGCCTGACCCCGATCACCCGCGCCGGCCGAAGCCGGCGGCGGGATCAGGCGATGTCGGCCGGCCGGGGTTCCGCTTCGCGCTTCGCAACCGCTTCGCGCGGCATCCACATCTTTTCCAGCTGGTAGAAGTCGCGCACCTCGGGCCGGAAGACATGGACGATCACGTCGCCGGCGTCGATCAGCACCCAGTCGCCCAGGTCCTTGCCTTCCATCCGCGCGATCAGCCCAAGCTCGGCCTTGAGCCGGTCCGCCAGCTTCTCGGCGATCGCCGCCACCTGACGCGACGAACGACCCGTGGCGATCACCATGTGATCGGCCATCTCGGACTTGCCGGCGAGGGGGATGGTGACGATATCCTCGGCTTTGTCGTCTTCGAGCGACGCGAGGATCAGCGACAGCGGCGCATCGCCGCCGATATTCCCCAGTCCGGGCACGAAATGGCCCACCGGGGACGCGGCCGAAGCCGCCGTGGAGTTTCGGGACAGGTCTTCTTCCTCCTCCGGATGCGCGCCGTTCTTGCCCGGCGCCCGCGCCTACAATGTAGCGCGTACAAGCCTCTGTCTCAAGGAGCGAGATATGAGGGGTTAATGACGCGCCGATGACATGATCGAACCAGCCCCGCCCGCTGGCACGAAACCTTCCACTCTGGGCGCCGTTTCGCCGCGCCGCGGATGGATTTGTCGCATGGCGGAAAGATCTACCCTTGCCCGATCGCCGCGTGGGCGCGAGGCTCCTTCCTGGACAGTCATGGGGGACAGCGCGAGATGGCCAAGGGCAGCAAGGCGAAGAAGGCGAAGGCGGAAGGGGATCTGGCGGCCAATGCCATCGAACATGGCGACCGGGAAGTGGTCTGGAAGCGGGGCCCGAAGCCGAAGAAGAAACCCAAGGTCGGCCATCCCTACAAGTACATCGAAGAGCTGGTCCGCCTGCAGTTCGAGCTCATCAAGCTGCAGGACTGGGTGCAGCAGGAGGGGCTGAAGGTCGTCGTCCTGTTCGAGGGCCGCGACGCCGCCGGCAAGGGCGGGGTGATCAAGCGGATCAGCGAAAGCCTCAATCCGCGGATCTGCAAGGTCGTGGCGCTCGGCACGCCGAGCGACCGCGAGCGTGGTCAGTGGTATTTCCAGCGCTACGTCCCGCATCTGCCCGGCAAGGGAGAGATCGTGCTCTTCGACCGCTCCTGGTACAACCGCGCCGGCGTCGAGCGGGTGATGGGCTTCTGCAGCGACGAGGAATACCGGGAATTCCTGCGCGCCTGCCCGCTGTTCGAGGAGATGCTGATCAAGTCGGGCATCATCCTGATCAAATACTGGTTCTCCGTCTCGGACGAGGAGCAGGAGCGACGCTTCCGGGAGCGGATCCAAAATCCGATCAAGCGTTGGAAGCTGTCGCCGATGGACCTGAAGTCGCGCGAGAAATGGGTCGACTATTCCCGCGCCAAGGACGTGATGCAGAGCTATACCGATACCGACCTCTCGCCCTGGAACGTAGTCAACGCCGACAACAAGAAGCGCGCGCGGCTGAACTGCGTCAGCCATCTGCTGGCACACGTGCCCTACAAGGAGATTCCCCGCAAGGAGGTGAAGTTGTCGCCGCGCCCGGACAACGGCGACTATGTGCGGCCGCCAAAGGACAGCCAGCGCTGGATCCCGACGGTCTACTGACCGGGGGCGCAACGGACACACCCCGCGCCGCCGTCCGCGCGGTTGCGGGGGGCGCAGCCTTCGCATAAGCAACCGCCGGAAGCACAACCGGAGACTTGTCCCATGCCCGCGCCCCTTCGCATCGGCCTCGCCGGCCTCGGCACAGTCGGCTCGGGCGTGATCCGGATGCTCCAGACCCATGGCGAGACCATCGCCACCCGAGCTGGCCGGCCGATCGAGATCTCCGCCGTCTCCGCCCGCTCGCGCCACCGCGACCGCGGCGTCGATCTTTCGGCCTACGACTGGGAGGACGATCCCGTGGCGCTGGCACGGCGCGCCGACGTCGATCTCGTGGTCGAGGTGATCGGTGGCGAGGACGGACCGGCCAGGGCGACCGCGACCGCCGCGATCGCCGGCGGCAAGCATGTCGTCACCGCCAACAAGGCGCTGCTCGCCCGTCACGGCCAGGCGCTCGCCGAGGCGGCCGAGGCCGCCGGCGTCGCGTTGCGCTTCGAGGCGGCGGTGGCGGGCGGCATCCCGGTGGTGAAGGCGCTGACCGAGGGACTGGCCGGCAACGCCGTCACCCGCGTCATGGGGGTGATGAACGGGACCTGCAACTATATCCTGACCCAGATGGAGGCGACCGGCGCGCCCTATGCCGAGGTGCTGGCCGAAGCACAGCGACTCGGCTACGCCGAGGCCGATCCGGCCTTCGACGTGGGCGGTATCGACGCGGCGCAGAAACTCGCGCTGCTCTCGGCCATCGCCTTCGGCGCGCGGGTGGATTTCGCCGGCATCGCCGTCGAGGGCATCGAGCGGGTCAATCTCGCCGATATCGAGCACGCCGCCGAGATGGGCTATCGCATCAAGCTGCTCTGTGTCGCGCGCCACACGCCCGAGGGGCTGGAGGCGCGGACCCAGCCCTGCCTCGTGCCCGCGGGGTCGCCGCTCGGCATGCTCGAAGGCGTCACGAACATGGTGCTGCTGGAGGGCGATTTCGTCGGCCGGATCGTGCTGAGCGGCCCCGGCGCGGGCGCGGGACCGACCGCCTCGGCGATCCTCGGCGATCTCGTCGATGTCGCGCGCGGCTTCGTCATGCCGGCTTTCGGCCAGCCGGCCGCGAGCCTCGCCCGGACGAACCGGCCCGCCGCCACCAGCGCGGCGGCCTACTATCTGCGCTTCGCGCTCACCGACGCGCCCGGGGTGCTCGGACGCGTCGCCCGGGCACTGGGCGCCGCGGGGATCTCGATCGACCGGATGCGCCAGATCGCCCACGCGGGCGCCGAGGCGCCGGTGTTGATCGTCACCCACCGTACTGAGCGCGCGGCGCTCGACATGGCGCTGGCCGAGATCACCGGTTTCGACGTCTGCCGGGCCGAGCCGGTGGCGATCCGCGTGGAAGAGGTCTGATGTCGATGATCCGTCCCGCCGAAGCGGCGGACATGGCGGCGATCGCCGAAATCTACCGACATCACGTGCTGACCGGCGTCGCCACCTTCGAGGAGGAGCCGCCCGCGCCGGAGGAGATGGCGCGGCGCCACGCGGCGGTGACCGGGCGCGGCCTGCCCTGGCTGGTCGCCGAGGCCGGAGGCCGACTGCTCGGCTACGCCTACGCCGGCCCGTTTCACGCGCGGAGCGCCTATCGCTTCACGCTCGAGGATTCGGTCTATCTCGATCCGGCGGCGACCGGGCGCGGACTTGGAACGCGGCTCCTCGACCGGCTGATCGTCGAGACGACGGCGCTCGGTGCGCGGCAGATGGTGGCGGTGATCGGCGACAGCGGCAACGCCGCATCGATCGCGCTGCATGCCCGCGCCGACTTCGCCCATATCGGCACATCGCGATCGGTCGGGCTGAAGTTCGGCCGCTGGATCGACACGGTGATCATGCAGCGCCCGCTCGGCGCCGGCGACGCGACGCTGCCCTGACCGGTCCGCGGCGCCGCGGGCCGGTGCCTCGGGCCGTTCCCGCTTGCTCCGAGCGACCCCGATCGCCTAGAAAAGTCGGCGAGCAACCCGGAAAAGGCAGTCCCGATGTCCGACGATACCCTCTTCGCAGACCGCATGCTTTCGCTTGGCCTCGCCCGTGTATCCGAGGCGGCCGCGATCGCCGCCGCGAAGCTGGTCGGCAGTGGCGACGAGAAACAGGCCGACCAGGCGGCGGTCGATGCCATGCGGACGCAGCTCAACCTGCTCGACATCAAGGGCGTCGTGGTGATCGGCGAGGGTGAGCGCGACGAGGCGCCGATGCTCTACATCGGCGAGGAGGTCGGCACCGGCAGGGGCCCGGGCGTCGATATCGCGCTGGACCCGCTGGAGGGCACCACCCTCTGCGCCAAGGACATGCCGAATTCGCTCGCCGTGATCTCGGTCGGCCCGCGCGGCTCGATGCTGCATGCGCCGGACGTCTATATGGACAAGCTCGCGATCGGGCCGGGCTATCCCACCGACATCATCGGCCTCGACATGACCCCGACCCAGCGGATCCAGGCGATCGCCAAGGCCAAGGGCACCGACAACCGCGGCGTGATGTGCTGCGTGCTGGAGCGGCCGCGGCACGAGGCGCTGATCGCCGAGATCCGTGAGAGCGGCGCGCGCATCCGGCTGATCACCGATGGCGACGTGGCGGGCGTCATCCATTGCGCGGAGAGCGCCAAGACCGGCATCGACATCTACATGGGCTCCGGCGGCGCGCCGGAGGGCGTGCTGGCCGCCTCGGCGCTCAAATGCATGGGCGGGCAGATGTGGGGCCGGCTCCTGTTCCGCAACGAGGACGAGAAGGGTCGGGCCAAGAAGGCCGGCATCACCGACTTCGACAAGATCTATTCACGCGACGACATGGTGACCCAGGACGTCGTCTTCGCCGCGACCGGCGTCACCGACGGCTCGATCGTTTCCGGCGCGCGGCGCGATGGCGAGTATCTCGAGACCGAGACCATCCTGATGCGGTCGAAGACGGGCTCGGTGCGGCGGCTCCTCTATCGCCAGCGCAACCAGTAGCATGGCCAGCGGGCGCCAGCGGAAGGTCGCGATCGGCTTCATGATCGCTTGGCTGGTGTTCTGGGCAGCCGGCATGATCGTCGTGCTCTTCACCTTCGGTGGCGCGGTGCTGTCGGGCGACCTTGGCGCGATGCTGTTCCTGCTCGTCTGGCTGGCGGCGGCCAGCGTCGGTCTCGTCGCCGGGGCCCGCAATCTGCGGGGCCTGCTCTTCGGCGAGGAGAAGGCGGGACGGCCGCGCCCGCCGCCCGAATGGCAGGACGGCATCTCCGACCGGCCGGAATCCTGAGGCGGCGATGCTGGACGTGGAAAGCCGCCCCGCCTTCCTGAACGTCGAGCGCTCGCTGACCGGCCGGCGCTGGCTTGGGCCGACGGCGGAGGAGGATCGGCTCGCCCGGGCGATCGCCCAGACCGCGGACCTCCCGGACATCGTCGGCCGCGTTCTGGCGCGGCGCGGCGTCGCGCCGGCCGAGGCGCGCGCCTATCTCGCACCCTCCTTGCGCGACCTGATGCCCGATCCCTCGCGGTTGCGCGACATGGACGCGGCCGCGGCGCGGCTGGCGTTCGCCGTTCACCGGCGCGAGCGGATCGCGATCTTCGCGGACTACGACGTCGACGGCGGCGCCTCGGCGGCGCTGCTGCTGCGCTGGCTCGGCGGGCTCGGTCATTCGGCGACGCTCTATGTGCCCGACCGGATCGAGGAGGGCTATGGCCCGAACGTTCCGGCGATGGCGGCGCTCGGCGCGGCGCACGACCTCATTCTCTGCGTCGATTGCGGCACGCTGAGCTTCGAGCCGATCGCGGCGGCGGGCTGCGATGTGCTGGTGGTCGATCATCACCTCGGCGCCGAGACCCTGCCGCCGGCCCTCGCCGTGGTCAATCCGAACCGCCAGGACGAGAGCGGCGAGCTTTCCTATCTCTGCGCCGCCGCCGTCGTGTTCCTGCTGCTGGTCGCGACCAACCGGCTGCTGCGGGCGGAGGGTGGCGCGGCGCCGGACATGCTGCCGCTGCTCGATCTCGTCGCGCTGGCGACGGTGGCGGACGTGGCGCCGCTGGTCGGGCTGAACCGCGCGCTGGTGCGCCAGGGGCTCAGGGTGATGGCCGAGGGGCGGCGGCCCGGGCTCGCCGCGCTGACCAGCGCCGCGGGGTCCAGGGGCGCGCCCAGCGTCTATTCGCTCGGCTTCGTGATCGGCCCGCGGGTGAATGCCGGCGGGCGCATCGGCGCCGCCGATCTCGGCGCCCGGCTGCTCGCCACCGAGGATCCGGCCGAGGCGGCGGCGCTGGCCGAGCGGCTGCATCTGCTCAATGCCGAGCGGCGCGAGATCGAGGCCGGCGTACTCGCCGCCGCCGAGGCCCAGGCGCTGGCTCGGGGCGCCGAGGGTCCGCTGGTCTGGGCGGCGGGCGAGGGCTGGCATCCCGGCGTCGTCGGCATCGTCGCGGCGCGGCTGAAGGAACGGTTCCATCGGCCGGCCGTGGTGATCGGCTTCGAGGGCGCGGCGGGCAAGGGTTCCGGCCGCTCGGTGGTCGGGGTCGATCTCGGCGCCGCCATCGCCCGGCTGACGCGCGAGGGCGTGATCGAGCGCGGCGGCGGGCATCGCATGGCGGCCGGCCTCAGCCTGTCGCGCGGGCAGCTGGAGCCGGCGATGGCGCGGCTCGGCCAGCTGCTGTCCGCCGAAACTCCCGCCGACGGCGGCGGTCCCCGAACGCTCGGAATCGACGGCCTCGTTGGCGCGGCCGGCGCGACGCCCGACCTCGCCGATCTCCTCGCCGCCGCCGGCCCCTATGGCGCCGGCAGCCCGGCGCCGCGGCTCGCCCTCGCTGGCGCGCGGATCGAGCGGCCGCGCCGGATCGGTGAGGCGCATCTGGCGCTCGGCCTCTCGGACGGCTCTGGTGGCCGGCTGGACGCGGTCGCCTTCCGCGCCTTCGCCGGCCCGCTCGGCGCCGCCCTCGCCGAGAGCGGCGGCGCGCGCTTTCACCTCGTCGGGCGCCTCGAACGCGACGACTGGGCAGGCCGCGCCAAGGCGAAGCTCCATATCGAGGACGTCGCCCCGGCGCGATGAGCGCGCAAAAGCCGCTTGATCCGGCCGGATCGCGTCGCTAAGTAGCGCCTCGCGGGGTCCCTTCGTCTATCGGTTAGGACGTCAGATTTTCAATCTGAAAAGACGGGTTCGACTCCCGTAGGGACTGCCAGAGCCTGAGGAAACAAAGGCTTGGGGCGGGAACTGCGACTAACACGGCCGCCCTCGGGCGGAGACTGCCAACGGTCCCTTCGTCTATCGGTTAGGACATCAGATTCTCAATCTGGAAAGACGGGTTCGATTCCCGTAGGGACTACCAAAAAACTTAACAAAATAAATTATTTACCTGACGCGCCGCCTTGGCGGGCGCGTGGTCCGCGCAATGTCATGCCGCGAGGGCGGCGGCGGTCTTGAAGAGGAGCGCGTGGCGGGTGGCGAGGCGGTCGGGGTCGTCGTCATAGCCGCCGCCGAGGACGCCGACCGCGGGCAGGCCGCGCGCGCGGGCCCAGCCGAGGACGAGCGCGTCGCGGGCGCGGACGCCTTCGTCGCTGAGCGCGAGCCGGCCGAGGCGGTCGTCGCGATGCACGTCCACGCCGGCGTTGTAGAAGACGATGTCGGCGGCGAATTCCTCGGCGCGGCTCAGCGCGTGACGCAGTATTTCGAGATAGGCCGCGTCGCCCAGCCCGTCGGGCAGGGCGAAATCGAGGTCGGAGACCGCCTTGCGTGCCGGATAGTTGCGCTCCGCATGCAGCGACAGCGTCATCGTTTCGGGCCGCGCGGCGAAGACGCGGGCGGTGCCGTCGCCCTGATGCACGTCGCAATCGACGATGAGAACCCGCGCCACCTGTCCCTCGGCGAGGAGGGCGAGCGCCGCCACGGCGACGTCGTTGAAGACGCAGAAGCCGGCGCCGCCCTCCGGGCCTGCGTGATGCGAGCCGCCGGCCATGTTGCAGGCGATCCCGTGTTCCAGCGCCAGCCGCGCGGCGAGCAGCGTGCCGGCGGCGGCGAGAAAGGCGCGCCGCGCCACCGCCACCGTGCCGGGCAGGCCGATCAGCCGTTCCTCGGCCGGGGCGAGCGTCTGGGTCGCCACCCGCTCGACATAGCCGAGGTCATGCGCCGCCGCGACCTGCCGGACCGAGGCCGGCGCCGGCGAGAGAAAGCCGCCCGCCGCCGGCAGCAACCCGCGCGCGATCAGCGCCCGCCGCAGATAGCCGTATTTCGACATGGGAAACCGGTGCCCCGGCCGGAGGGGCGCCATGTAGTCCGGGTGATAGACGATGGGCAGGCTCATGGCGCGGTCAAGCGCCGGGCGATGATCGCCGCGCTCGCCGCCGCCTCCGCCGCCAGCGTCGCGCGCAATTCGTCGAGATCCACCGACCCGGCCGCCGCCAGCAGGAGCTGCGTGAGGCCCTGTCCGGCCGCCGTCGGGTCCACCGTTCTGTCGCTCGCCAGCCGCAGGATCTGCTGGACAGCCGCGAAGCGGCTCAGCGCCTGTTCCAGCGTCGCGGCCTCGTCAGGCGCCAGCCAGCCCTGTTTCAGCAGCCGTCCGAGCATGCGCCGCGGCTTTTGCGTGCGGGTGAAGCCGTGGATCAGAGCTCCCGTCTGGGCGAGGAGTTCGATATCCATCATCCGCCCCGGCCCGAGCTTCACCTCCCACGGGTCGGCGGCCGCCGCCTCGTTCGCCTCGGCGAGGCGGCGGCGCATGTCGCGCATGTCCGCCAGCACCGCCTCGGCCGCGCGCGGCCGGGACAGCACCGCGTCGATCGTACCCGCGATCTTCTCGGTGAGCATGCCGGGTCCGGCGACCACGCGCGCGCGGGTGAGGGCGAGATGCTCCCAGGTCCAGGCCTCCTCCGCCTGATAGCGCACGAAACTGTCGAGCGCCGCCGCCACCGGACCCTGACGGCCGGAGGGGCGCAGCCGCATGTCGACCTTGTAGAGGATGCCCTCGGCCATTGGCGCGGTCAGCGCGGCGATCAGTGCCTGGGTGAGGCGCGCGTAGTAGGCGGGCGCCGGCAGCGGTCGCTTGCCCGTCGAGGCCTCCACCCCCTCGGCGTCGTAGATGACGATGATGTCGAGGTCGGAACTCACCGTCATCTCGCGGCTGCCGAGCTTGCCCATCGCCATTACCACCGCGCCCGCGCCGGGGGGCTGGCCGTGGCGGCGGGCGAATTCATGCCTGACGATCGGCAGCACGGCGGCGAGCACGGCCTCGGCCACGGCGGAATAGGCGGCCGCCGCCTCGTCGGGGCTCGCAAGGCCGCGCAGCAGATGCACGCCGATGCGGAAATGCCGTTCCTTCTTCCAGATCCGCGCCGCGTTCAGCGCCGTCTCGTATTCCTCGATCTCGCGCAGCCGCGGCGCCAGTTCGGCGCGCAGCGCGGCGGCGCCGCGCAGGGGGCGATAGAAATCCTGGCTCAGCACCGCGTCGAGCACGCCGGCGTCCTGCCCGAGATAGCGCGCGAGTTCGGGCGTCGAGCCGCAGATGTCGATGAGCAGGTCCATCACCCGCGGATTGGCCTCGAGCATCGAGAACAGCTGCACCCCCGCCGGCAGCCGCGCGAGGAAGGCGTCGAGCAGGATCAGCGCCTCGTCCGGGCTCGCCGCTTCGGCCAGCCTCCGGATCAGCCGCGGTTCCAGCCGGGCGAAGATGGTTCGCGCCCGCTCGGTGCGCAGCGCCGGAAAGCGCGCCCAGCCGGCGATGAGCGCCGCCGCCGCCTCGGGATCGGCGAAGGGACTCTCCGGCATGGGCTCGGGCGCCGTCTGGTCCGGGGCGAAGAACGGCTCGGTCAGCGACTGCACCGTTTCGAGCCGCGCCTTCAACTCGTCGGCGAAGGTCGCGGGATCGGCGCCGCAGAAATCGATGAGCCGCGCGAGGCCCGCCTCGCTGTTCGGCATGCGGTGGGTCTGCGCGTCCTCCAGCATCTGCAGCCGGTGCTCCAGCGTTCGATGGGCGACATAGGCCTCGGTCAGGGTCGCCGCCGTGCCGTGCTCGACCCAGCCCCGGTTGGCGAGCTCGGCGAGGGCGACCAGCGTCTCGCGCGCGCGCAGGCCGGGATCGCGGCCGCCGGTGATAAGCTGGCGGGTCTGGGTGAAGAACTCGATCTCGCGGATGCCGCCCTGGCCGAGCTTCAGGTCGTGGCCGAGCACGCGCATCGGCCCCGCCAGGCCCTTGTGACTGCGGATCCGCAGTCGCATGTCGTGCGCGTCCTGGATCGCCGGGAAGTCGAGATGCCGCCGCCAGATGAAGGGGCGCAACCTGTCGAGAAAGCCCCAGCCGGCGTCGATCGCACCGGCGCAGGGTCGCGCCTTGATGAAGGCCGCCCGCTCCCAGGTGCGGCCAAGGCTCTCGTAGTAGTGCTCGGCGGGCTCGGTCGCGATGCAGACCGGGGTGGCGGAGGGATCGGGCCGCAGCCGCAGGTCGGTGCGGAAGACGTAGCCCTCGCCGGTGACTTCGGACAGCAGCTTCACCAGCCGCTGCGTGATCCGGATGAAGCCGCGGCGCAGTTCGGCATAGTCGTCGGGGTCGTGGCGGGTCTCGTCGAACATCACGACGAGGTCGATGTCGGAGGAGTAGTTGAGCTCGCCCGCGCCCATCTTGCCCATGGCGAGCACAAACATGCCCGCCGCCTCGGGGATGGCGCTCTCGTCGCAGCCGGGCAGCTTGCCGCGCGCGATCTCCTCGGCGACGAGCCCGGTCAGGCCGAGCTGCGTCGCGTGGTCGGCAAGCGTGGTCAACGCGCCGGTGACGGCGCCGAGATCCCAGGCGCCGCCGAGGTCGGCGAGCGCGACGAGCAGCGCTGTCCGGCGCTTGGCGACGCGCAGCCGGACGCCGAGCGCCGGTCCCGCCGCGTCGGCCATCGCCGCCATCAGGGCGGCGAAGGTCTCCTCCGGCGGCTGGGCCATCGCCTCGCGCAGCCAGTCGGCTTCGCGCTCGATCAACCCGCCAAGATAGCCCGAGCAGCCACCGGTGCCGAGGATCAGCGCTCGCGCCGGTCCGGGCAGGTCGGCGAAGGGCGCGGCGATATCGGCGCCCCGTGCCGGATCGTGTGGCCGCGGCGCGCGCGTGATGAGATCGACGAGCCCCGCCATCACCGGCCTTCGTAGCGCGCGGGGCGCTTTTCGAGGAAGGCGGCGACCCCTTCGCGAAAGTCGCGGCTCTCGCCCGCCTCGCCCTGCGACCGTGCCTCGAGCGCGAGCTGGCGGTCGAGGTCGTTGGCAAAGCTCGCGCGGAGCGCCTGCTTGGTCAGGCGATAGGCGACCGTCGGACCCTCTGCCAGCTGCGCCGCGCGGGCGGCGACGGTGGCGGCGAAATCGGCGTCCGGAACCGATTGCCAGATCATGCCCCAGGCGGCGGCCTCGTCGGCCGTGATCTTCTCGGCGAAGAGCGCCGCGCCCATCGCCCGGGCAAAGCCGACCTGCCGGGGCAGCCAGTAGGTGCCGCCGGCGTCCGGCACCAACCCGATCCGCGCGAAGGCCTGGATGAAGACGGCCGATTGCGCCGCGATCACCACGTCCGCCGCCAGCGCGAGATTGGCGCCGGCGCCCGCCGCCGCGCCGTTCACCGCCGCGATGGTCGGGATCGGGCAGTCGTAGATCGCGCGCAGCATCGGCTCGTATTCCTCGCGGAGCAGGCGCTCGAAGGGGATCGGCTCGTCCTCCGGCACGTCGCGGAGGTCCTGGCCCGAGCAGAAGGCTCTCCCGGCGCCGGTCAGCACCAGGACGCGCGCGGTGCCGGCCGCCGCGGCCACCGCCGCCATGATCTCGCGGCGCATATCGCCGGTGAGACCGTTCATCACCGCCGGCCGGTTCAGCGTCAGGGTGGCGATCGCCCCGTCGAAGGCGAGATCTATGGTCCGATGGCACATGGTCCCCTCCAGCGAACAGGATCGCCGCGAGGTTACAGGGCGCGATGAGGCGCGGGAAGCCGGAGACTTTGCCATGCCCCAACGTGCCCGCTCGGGGTGCCCCCGCGAAGCGCCGCCCCGATCGCAGAAGGCGGCGCGCCAGTCGGGCGCCGCGCCATCCGGTCGACCGGAGCCGAGGCGGAGGGTGGGAGGCATCCAGATTTCTCCGTGACTCTCAATCAGGCCGCGCCTGCCGGGGTCAGTCAGGCCCGGGCTGGTTTGCGTACCCCAAACCAGTCAAGGCAAAGGGCCATGTTCAATCGTCCAGCAGTTCTTCCAGCCGCGCCTGCTCCGCGGGGCTCAGCGGCGCGCGTTCCGGCGCGGGCGCCCGGGCGCGCCGGCGGATGAAGGCCAGAGCGAGCCCGCCGCCGAGGAGGAGGAACACCGGCCCCGACAGCCAGAGCGCCGCGTTGCCGAGGCTGAACCGCGGGCGGAACAGGACATACTCGCCGTAGCGGTCGACGACATAATCCAGCACCTCGGCGTCGTCGTCGCCAGCGACGATGCGCTCGCGCACCATCAGGCGAAGGTCGCGGGCGATTTCGGCGTTCGATTCGTCGAGCGACTCGCTCTGGCAGACGACGCAGCGCAACTCCCTGGTGATCGCCCGCGCCCGCGCCTCCTGGCCCGGATCCGGCAGGATTTCGTCCGGCTGCACCGCGGCGGCGATCAGCGGCGCGACGGTGATCGCCGCCGCGAGCAGGAGGGCGCGGACCGCGGCGGACAGCGGCGTCACTCGGCGGGGACCGCGCCCGGCGGGGCGGCGCGGCGGGCCGGGGCGCCGACGCGGTAGCGCCGGTCGGTCAGGCTGATCACCCCGCCGAGCGCCATCACCAGCGCGCCGATCCAGATCCAGTTGGCAAAGGGCTTCACATAAGTTCGCACCGCCCAGCCACCGGTCGCCTGGGGGTCGCCGAGCGCGACATAGAGGTCGCGCGACAGGCCGCGGTCGATCGCCGCCTCGGTCGTTGCCATCGCCTGCACGGCGTAGAACCGCTTCTCGGGCCGCAGCACCGCGATCTCGCGCCCGTCGCGCAGGGCGGTGATCGTCGCGGTTTCCGCCGTGTAGTTCGGTCCTCGCGTCGCCTCGATCCCGTCGAGCCGCAGAGTGTACCGCCCGACCGGGAAACTCTCGCCGACCTTTGCGACGCGGATGTCCTCGATCGACCAGGCAGTGACGCAGGCGATGCCGAGGATGGTGAGGCCGAGCCCGGCATGCGCCAGCGCCTTGCCCCAGTCGGCGCGGGGCAGGTTGCGCAGCCGCCGGAAGCTCTCCCCCACCGCGCCCCGGCCGAGCCGCGCCCGCGCCGCCAGTTCCACCAGCGCGCCGAGCACCAGCCAGGCGGCCAGCGCGACGCCGACCGGTGCCAGCATCGAGCGCCCGGTCTGCAGGCTCCAGGCCAGCGCCCCGAGCGCCACGGACAGCGCCAGCGCGCCCCAGAGCGGTTCCATCGCGCGTGCGAGGCTGCCCCGCTTCCAGGGGAGCGCCGCGAAGATCGGCAGGATCATGGCGAGCGCCACCATGAAGGGGGTGAAGGCGAGGTTGAAGAACGGCGGCCCGACCGAAATCTTGCGCCCGGTCAGCACCTCGGCCAGCAGCGGCCAGATCGTGCCGAGAAATACCACCAGCGTCGCGACCACCAGCAGCACGTTGTTGAGCACCAGCCCGCTCTCGCGGCTGATGGTGCCGAAGACCGCCGTCGAGCGCAGTTCGGGCGCCCGCCAGGCATAGAGTGTCAGCGACCCGCCAATGAAGGCGCCAAGCAGCAGCAGCAGATACATTCCCCGATCGGGATCGTTGGCGAAGGCATGGACGCTGGTCAGGATGCCGGAGCGCACGATGAAGGCGCCGATCATCGAGAAGGAGAAGGCGAGGATGGCGAGCAGGATGGTCCAGCTCTTCAGCGCGTCGCGCTTCTCGACCACGATCGCGGAATGCAGCAGCGCCGCCGAGATCAGCCAGGGCATGAAGCTGACGTTCTCGACCGGATCCCAGAACCACCAGCCGCCCCAGCCGAGCTCGTAGTAGGACCAGATCGAGCCGAAGGCGATGCCGATGGTGAGAAACACCCAGGCGAGCAGTGTCCAGGGCCGCACCCAGCGCGCCCAGGCGGCGTCCACCCGCCCCTCGATCAACGCGGCGATGGCGAAGGCATAGGCCATCGAGAGCCCGACATAGCCGAGATAGAGGAACGGCGGATGGAAGGCGAGGCCCGGATCCTGCAGCAGCGGATTGAGGTCGTTGCCGTCGAGCGGCGGGTTCGGCAGCCGGACGAACGGGTTCGAGGTGAGCAGGATGAAGGAGAAGAAGGCGACCGCCACCGTCGCCTGAACCGAGAGCACCCGCGCGCGCAGCGCCGGGGGCAGGCCCGCGCCGCCCCAGGCCACCATGGCGCCGAACAGCGTCAGGATCAGCATCCAGAGCATCATCGAGCCTTCGTGATTGCCCCAGGTTCCGGCGACCTTGTAGAGCATCGGCTTCGCGGAATGCGAGTTCAGCGCGACCAGCCGCACCGAGAAATCCGAGACGACGAAGGCATGCATCAGCACGGCGAAGGCCGCGAGGGTCAGCAGGAACTGCGCCAGCGCGGCCGGCACCGCGACGCGCATCCAGTCCGTCCAGCCGCGCTGGGCGCCGACCATCGGCACGATCATCTGAACGACGGCCACCAGAAAGGCCAGGATCAGGGCGACATGCCCCAGTTCGACGATCATGCGCGGCTCCACCCCCGATTTCGGGTGGCGCACTATGCTCTGAATGGCGGGGGGGTTCAATTTGCATTGCCGTGACCCGCTGGCGGACCGGCTCGCGCGGGACCGGTGGCCCCGCGCGGATGGGTGGAAGGATCAGGCGCGGAGGGCGCGCCACTCCTCGATCGCCGCGTTGAAGCGGGGGTTGGCCGCGTCGATCGCCATGGTCGCCGGCTTGGCCGCGAGCCGCGCCGCGGGGCTTGCGAGGGCTTCCGCGGCGGCGACGGTCTCGGCCGTCCCCGTCGCACCCGTCTCCAGCGTCGCGAGCGCGGCGACCCGCGGTGCGACCGTCCCGACTCGCGCGCGCTGATAGTGCAGTTCGCGCGCGCCGAAATAGAAGGAGACGATCGCACCGAGCAGCCACCAGAGCGGATCGGGCACCAGCGCCAGCCCCTCCATGCGCAGCGCGAAGCCCGAGGGCGCCACCATCGCATAGACGAAGAGGCCGAGCGTGCCGCCGACGAGCAGCGGCCGGGGCAGGCGGTTCAGCGCGTTCATGAAGCGGTCGAACGCGCCCTGCGCCGGCTGCTGGAACTCGAGCCCGTACTGCTGGAGCGCGGCGAGCATCTGCTGCGCCTCCGCCGCCTCGCGCTCGGCCCGGTTGCCTACGAAGACTTCGGCGACGCCGCCGACCGCCTCGCCCACTTGCGAGGCCGCGGCCCCGGCGCCCAGAATGCTTCCCATCAGCCCCATGCCCGCGTCCTTTCCTGGTGATGGGCGCGGGTGAAATGGAAGCGTTCGGAGATGAACTCCTCGGCGCGGGTGATCCACCCGCCCTTGCCGCCATCCTTGGCCCGCGCGTATTTGCGGCTCGCCGGGCGCTGATCGGCCAGCCGGTAGTAGTAGTTGCGCCGCTCGATGCCATAGGCGTCGACCAGATGATCGGGCGCCATCGCCCACGCCTTGTTCACCGCGCGGACCGTCGCCGGCCCGATCGCGCCGTCGTCCTTCAGCGAAACACCGAAGGTCGCCATCAGCCGCTGCAGGATGCGGATCGCGTTGTTGCCCGCGTTGACCTGCATGTCGAAGACCGACGCGCGCAGCGGTTCCGGCAGCAGGCTGATCTTCGGCACTTCGTAGTAGTGGCGGATGTAGATCGCCGCGGCCTGCGCCGCGTCGAGCTTGCGGACGTCGGTGGTATCGACGACGCCGTCCTTGTTCAGATCCAGTCCGAGCTGACGCATGGTGTGAATGGTCACGCCATGGTTGGTCGCGCCGCCCGGATCGTCGGGGTCGTTGACGAACCCCCCTTCGCGACGGACAATTTCCGCCGCGATGCTCTCGACCGAGTGCATAAGCCAGCTCCTATCGATTGGTTAAGAAACCGAAGGATTGCCACAAACTGGCTAAAATTGGATTGAGCGCGGGGGGGGGGTGGAGCGCGCGGTCGCGCCCGCCCGAAACCGTCAGCCGCCCGGCTCTCCGGTGTGGAGCATGCCATGGTCGCGCAGCCCGTCGGCGACCTCCTTCGGCATGTATTTCTCGTCGTGCTTGGCGAGGATCTCGCTCGCGACGAAGACGCCGTCCTCCAGGCTGCCCGTGGCGATCACGCCCTGACCCTCGCGGAAGAGGTCGGGCGGAATGCCGGCGAAGACCACCGGCTGGCTGGCGCCGCCGTCGCTGACCCGAAAGCGGATCTCCTCGCCCACCCCGCGTTCGAGCGAACCGGTCTCGACGAGGCCGCCGAGTCGGAACCGCTCGCCCACCCTCGGCGGATGCTCGGCGAGCTGGGTGGGCGTGCGAAAGAACTCGATCCCGTCGCGCATCGCATAACCGACAAGCCCGGTGGCCGCGACGAGCATCACCGCGGCGATCAGCACCAGCTGGATCCGGCGCCTCTTCTTCAAGCCGACGGCCATCGTTTCCCCTCGCTCAGCGCCCGAGCGCCGGCAACTTTCCCAACTCGGCGTTGAGTTCCGCGCCGAATATAATGGTCGCCCCGGTCAGATAGAAGAACATGAGCGTGATGATAACCCCGGCCAAGGTGCCATAGGTCACGGTATAGGTCGGGGTGAAGCTGAGATAGAGCGTGAAGCTGCCCGCCGCCAGGAGCCAGATCACCGTCGTCACCAGCACGCCCGGCCAGAGCCGGGTGCCAGGCAGATGCTGGCCGGGCAGCCAGAGATGCATCAGCAGCACAAACCCGATGAAGACAAGAATGCCGAACCCGTAGGTGACATAGCCGGCGATCGCCGGCACCGGAACCTGGGCGACGCGTTCGATCAGATGCAAGAGGATCGGGCTCAGCAGAATGGAGACGCCAAGCAGAGCGGCGACGATCGCGCCGAGAAAGACGATGCTGATTGCCATCGCCCGGTTCTCGAAGATGTTGCGCGGATCGGACACGCCATACGCCCGGTCAAAGGCGATGCGGAACGCCTCGACCGCGTTCGAGGCGACCCAGATCGCAAACAGCGCCGAGAGCGTCAGCACCTCGCGGCTCTGCTTGTTCAGCACCTCCTCGACCACCGGCTCCACCGTCATCGCCACGTGCTGCGGGGCGATCTGGAACAGCGCGTCGATGATTTGGTCGGACCGGTTCGGCCCGACCAGGATACCGATCAGCGTCGCCGCGAAGATCAGGAACGGAAACAGCGACAGCAGGCCCGAGAAGGCGATATAGCCCGCCATCGCCGAACCATCGTTGCGATTGAAACGATCAATCGAGTTCCAGAGGATCCAGAAGACGCGGATGGCTCCCGACATGGCCCCGGTCACGGAAACAGCGGAGCAGCCATCAGGCCCGTCGTCTCGGGCAGGCCGAGCAGCAGGTTGGCATTCTGCAGCGCCTGGCCCGAGGAGCCCTTGGTCAGGTTGTCGAGCGTCGAGAACACCATCACCCAGCCCGGCCGCCGGTCGGGGATCACGCCGACGTGGACGAAGTTCGAACCCCGCACGTGCCGCGTCGCCGGTGCCTCGCCAAAGGGCAGCACGGTCAGGAACGGCTCCTCCGCGTAGGCCGCCGCCAGCGCCGCGTGGATCGCCTCCGCCTCGCCCCGGACATAGACCGTCGCGAGGATCCCGCGGTTCTGTGGCAGCAGATGCGGCACGAAGGTTACCTCGACCGGGCGGCCGGCGGCCTTGCTGAACTCCTGGTCGAACTCCGCCAGATGCCGGTGCTTCGCCACGTTGTAGGAATGGAAGCCCTCCGACACTTCGGAATGCAGCATCCCCTCCTTGGGCGAGCGGCCAGCGCCCGAGACGCCGGTGGCGAGATTGATGATGATGTTGTCGGGGTCGATCACCCCCGCCCGGAGCAGCGGCAGCAGCGCGTACATGCCGGTCGCGGCGTTGCAGCCGGTGCCCGCCACCAGCCGCGCGCGCCTGATCTCGTCGCGGTAGAATTCGGTCAGCCCGTAGACCGCCTCGGCCTGCAGGTCGAGCGCCAGATGCTCGTGCCCGTACCATCTGGCATAGACCGCCGGATCGCGCAGCCGGAAGTCGGCCGACAGGTCAACGACCTTCAGGTCGCGCGGCAGGCCGGCGATCACCTCCTGGCTCGTCGCGTGTGGCAGCGCGCAGAAGGCGAGGTCGATGCCGGCGAAATCCACCTCCGGGATCGTCGTCAGCCGCGGCAGCGGCAGGTGCCGCAGGTGCGGGAAGACCTCGCCCATGCTCTGGCCGGCCTTGCGATCGGCGGTCAGCGCCGCGATCTCGATCCCGGGATGCGTCGCGATCAGGCGCACCAACTCGGCGCCGGTGTAACCGCTGGCCCCCAGGACCGCGATCCTGGCCTTGCTGCCCATGATCTTTCCCTCGCTCGAACCTGTCGGGGCATAGAGCAATAGTTCGCCGCGATCAATCAGGCGGTCTCGAAGGGCGGCGGATGGCCGGTGAAAACCCTCGCCCGCGAGCCCACCGCCC
Organism: uncultured Amaricoccus sp.; assembly: GCF_937891315.1. Classification (GTDB taxonomy): domain Bacteria; phylum Pseudomonadota; class Alphaproteobacteria; order Rhodobacterales; family Rhodobacteraceae; genus Amaricoccus. Next base: position 53,985 of record NZ_CALAGI010000142.1, read on the forward strand.
GCGGGTCGCCCGTGGTGAGATATCTGACCGCGCCGGAGCCCCCCCGGAACCGCGGATGGCGCCCGAGATAGTCGGCGAGGCTCGCCGCGATCAGCGCCGGCTGCGACACCAGCGTGGTTTCGGGTGGCAGCGCCGCGCGGAACGCCGCCTCGACCAGCGGATAGTGCGTGCAGCCGAGCACCGCCGATTGCGGCGCCGGAACCCGTGCGAGCAGCGCGGCGACATGGCCACGCGCCACCTCGCCGGCGCGGTCGAGGTCCCCCGCCTCGATCGCCTCGACGAGGCCGAGGCAGGCCAGGGACTCCACGGTCACGTCACGGGCGCGGAACCGCAGCTCGCGCGGGAAGGCGCCGCTCGCCACCGTCGCCGCCGTGGCGAAGAGTGCGACGTCGCGCAGACCCGTATGGGTCGGCGGCGTGTTGTCGCCCCAGTTACGGCGCGTCAGATGCTCGATCACCGGCACGAAGACCCCGAGCACCCGATGGGTCGCGGGATCGAGCCAGTCCATCTGCAGATCATGCAGCGCGACGGCCGAGGCGGTGTTGCAGGCGAGAATCACCAGGCCGCAATCCTCGGCGAAGAGCCGTGCGACGCCCGCCCGGGTCAGCTCGTGGATCTCCGCCGCCGGCCGGGCACCATAGGGCGCGTTGGCATTGTCGCCGAGATAGACGAAATCCTGCGCGGGCAGCGCGCGGGTCAGCGCGTCGAGAATGGTGAGCCCCCCGAGCCCGCTGTCGAAAACACCGATCGGCATGGTCAGCGCGTATCCTCGAATTCGAACCCGTAGCTCAGGTCCGGGATGGGCGTCGGCGACAGCCGATAGGTCTCGGCGCGCAGAAAGTCCATCATCACCCGCGCGTCCCCCGCGTGCTCGGCCAGCCGCGCGGGGCAGAGCGGCGCGCCGATCGCCACCCGCACCGGCGCCCCGACCCGTGTCCGGAACTCGTTGACGAGCAGTGCGAGGCGCAGCGTCTGGTGCAGGTGGCTCGCAAGCTGGAACATCCGGCTGTTGTGGCCTTCGAAGAACATCGGCACCACCGTCGCGCCGGATTTCGCGATCAGCCGCGCGGTAAAGCGGCGCCAGCCCGGATCCATCGGCCGGCCGAACGCGCGCGCCGCCGTCGAGACGGTGCCGCCGGGAAAGACGCCGACGCACCCCCCGCCAGCGAGATAGGCGATCGCCGTCTTGCGGGTCGCGAGATTGGTCGCGATCGCCTCGGGGGTTTCGTCGAAGCTGATCGGCAGGATCACCCGGTCGAGTGCCTCGGCCTTGCGAAACACGTTGTTGGCAAGGATGCGGAAGTCACCGCGGGCCTGGGCGAGGATATTGCCGAGCATCAGCCCGTCCAGGATGCCGTAGGGATGGTTCGCCACTACCACCACCGGACCTTCCGCGGGAATGTTCGACAGCGCGCCGGCCGTGATCTCGAGCGTCAGGCCGTAGCGTTCGGCCATCACCTGCCAGAAGTCGCGGCCGTCGCCGATCTCGCTCGCATAGTCCGCCGCCATGCGGATGAGGCTCAGCCGGCCGGTCAGATTCTCGACCGAGCGGATCAGGGCGCGGCCCGCGCGCGTGCTCGCGGCGCTGGCATAGCTGATCTCCCGGGCGACGCTCCGCGTGGGGTTCATCGAGGAGTGCTTCATCGGGTGACACTGTCCTTGGTTCGCCGCGCCGCCGACGATCCGGGTCGGCGCATATTATCCGGCGGTCGGCCGGAAACAACGGGGAGGAGATCTCGCCCGACACGCGTCGGAACCCGTCGCCCGGCGGACTCGCCATCCGCCTCGATACGCCGCTTCGATTGCGGGAATGTGACAGCGGCGGCGCGGCCCTTGACGCCGTCCCGGCGCGGCGCCTACGCCGGGCTGGCAGACCGCGCGGAGGAAACGCATGGCCGGATCCCGGATCATTCCAGTTCGTCGCCGCCCGGCGTTCCCACCGGCTGCGTACCATGTCCAAGGGTGATCACGCGCTCGATCCGCGCGGCCTGATCCACGAGGCCTATCGGATGGAGATCGGGCCGCCGGAATGCCGGGCGATCCTGTTCGACTGGGCGCTCGGCCTTGAGGCCGGCGCCGGACCGGAACAGATTCGCGCGCTGCTCGACCACTACGGCCCGCGCCATCCCGACCATCCGATGACGGCGGTCCTGCGCGCCGGCCTCGCGGCCCCGCCGACCGCCCGCCGGCGGGGTGGCTGGCGTGGCAAGCGCCGGCCCGACTGACGCGGGCCTTCCGCGCGCATCGACCGATCAGCGGGTTCCCGCGAAACGGGAATTCTGGTAACATTCCGGCTTTGGGGATTTCCGGATGAGCGACGAAAAAGCGCCGCCGCCCTCGGGCTGGCGCGCCCTGATCGGCTTCGTTCAGCAATGGCAGGTGCTGCTCGCGCTCGCGGTCGGCGTCTCCGGCCTCTGGTTCAACTACAACGAGCAGCGGCGCAAGGAGCTCGACGTCAATCGCGAGGCGGTGAAGACGGCGCACGAAACGAGCGTGGTCGCCGCCTTCCTCGATGATCCCCGGAACACGTTGATCGAATATCAGGCGACCTATCCCCGGCATGCCTTCTGCGCCGCGCTCGGCTTCTTCATCGCCGAGAACGGCCGGGCGGCTCGCAAGGGCGAGGGCGGCCGCAAGTCGTCGAACGTGCTGGACAGCGACGCCGCGTTGCGCGCGCAGGTCGAGGCGCTCGCCGCGGAGGCGCGGGTGAACGAAGCGTCGTTCGAAGCCTTCGCCAAGGCCGCCGAAGCGAGCGCCGGCGCGACGGCGACCGAGGCGAACTGTCCCCGCGTGAAGCTGGATCCGCCGCTTGGCGCCGGGTTGCTGCTCGAACCCGAATGCCTGCTCGCCATCGACACCTTCGGCCAGAATCTCTGCGAGCAGAAGCGCTGGACCAATGAGCTCACGGCCGCCGTGAGCATCGAGCAGATGACCATGGGGGCCGCGACGGTGGCTTATAGCATCCCACCGCGGATCGTCCCAGCGCCCGGGCCGCAAACGTCCGCCGTGGTCGAACCGCCGGAGCCGTCGGCCGAGCCGGCGGCGATCCCGGCGCCCGGCTCGGCCTGCGGCGGCGTCTCGCCGCTCATCTTCCCGCAATTCACCGACGGCGCGGACGCGGACAGGGTCGGCGCGCTGCGCGACCAGCTGATCCGGGCGGGCTGGACCATCGCCAAGGCCGAGCATGTGCCGAAGGGGATCACGACCGGCGATCTGCGCTACTATGGCGCGGACCAGCAGGCCTGCGCCGAGAGCCTCGCCGAGATCGTCGGCGGCACGCCCGGAGTGAACCGTCCGATCAAGGTCATCTCGCTCGCCGCCCGCTACCGAAGCCCGCCGGGGAACCAGATGGAACTCTGGCTGCCGGCGCTGGAATAGGCGTGGCAGTGGCGGACAAATGTCCGCCCCGCGGGCCGCGGCTCGGTTCCCCGTAACCCGCGGTCAGTCGCGGGTGATCCAGCCGCCGCCGAGCACCCGGTCGCCGTCGGGCGCGTAGAAGACGCAGGCCTGGCCGGGCGCCACGCCCTCCTCGGCGCCGAGGAGTTCCACCCGCGCGCAGGCGGCGCCGAGCGGACGCAGGCGCGCGGGCTTCGGCGGCCGGGTCGAGCGCACCTTGACCGCGATCTCCCAGCCGCCCTCCGGCGCTGCTTCGAAATCGCCGTCTCCGAGCCAGTTCACCTCGGCGACCTGGACCGAGCGCGTCGCGAGCGCGGAGCGCGGACCGACCACGACGCGCCGCCGATCCGGATCGAGGCGAAGCACGAAGAGCGGCTCGCCGCCGCCGCCGATCCCGAGGCCGCGGCGCTGACCGACCGTATAGTGAATGACCCCTTCGTGCCGGCCGAGCACCTGGCCGTCGAGATGGACGATCTCGCCCGGCTCCGCCGCGCCGGGCCGCAGCTTGCGGATGACGCCGGCATAGTCGCCGTCCGGCACGAAGCAGATGTCCTGGCTGTCGGGCTTGTCGGCGACAGTGAGCCCGTGCCGCGCGGCAAGGGCGCGGGTCTCGGCCTTGGACGCGAGACTGCCGAGCGGGAAGCGCAGGAAATCAAGCTGCGCCGGCGTGGTGGCGAAGAGGAAATAGCTCTGGTCCCGCGCGGGGTCGGCGGCGCGGTGAAGCTCGGGACCTCCGGGGCCGACGAGGCGGCGGACATAGTGGCCGGTGGCCATGCAGTCGGCGTCGAGATCCCGCGCGGTCTCCAGCAGGTCGCGGAACTTCACCCGCTGGTTGCAGCGGATACAAGGGACGGGCGTGGCGCCGGCCAGATAGGCATCGGCGAATTCGTCGACCACGCTCTCGCGGAACCGGTTCTCGTAGTCGAGAACATAGTGCGGAAAGCCCATCGTCTCGGCCACGCGCCGCGCGTCGTGTATGTCCCGCCCGGCGCAGCAGGCGCCCTTCCGCGCCAGCGCCGCGCCGTGGTCATAGAGCTGCAGCGTCACCCCGACCACGTCGTAGCCCTCGGCCGCGAGCATCGCGGCGACGACCGAACTGTCCACCCCGCCCGACATGGCCACGACCACGCGGGTCTCGGCCGGCGGCTTCGCCAGGCCAAGGCTGTTCATCGAAGAAGTCCCGCCGTCGAGCATCCGCGCCATCCGTTCGATTCGCCGCAATATAGTAAAAACTTAAGTAACCACAAGAGCTTGCTTCATCCGCACTTAAGGGATGGCCGGTTAAGTATTCGATCGGGTGATGTGAGAGTTAGGGAGTTTGAAATGTATATTCGCCGCGAGAAGGGGCCGGTTTTTGTCGTTCTGCCAGACGGAACCAAGATGACACGTTCCGATCTTCCTCCGCCGAACACGAAACGCTGGGTGGCGCGTCGCAAGGCGACCGTGGTGGCGGCGGTCGACAACGGGCTGATCGAGGCGGCCGAGGCTTGCGAGATGTACCGGCTGTCCGAGGAGGAGCTCGACCTGTGGCGCTCCGCGGTGCGCGACCACGGCGCGGCGGCCTTGCGCGTTACGGCGATTCAGAAGTATAGACAACTTTAAGGCGAACTGCTAGTCTATGGCTATCGTAATCGGTCGTTAACCAATCCACGGTTTAGTGAGACCGTGTTGGGGATCGGTTCCCCGGGTAAAACGGAGAGCAGTCCATGCGTATCCTGCTTGTCGAAGACGATCCTACCACGTCCAAAAGCATCGAAATGATGCTTCAGAACGCGAATCTGAACGTCTACGCGACTGATCTGGGCGAGGAAGGCATCGATCTGGCCAAGCTGTACGACTATGACCTGATTCTGCTCGACCTCAATTTGCCGGACATGAACGGCCATGAAGTACTGCGCCAGCTGCGCGTCGCGAAGGTCGAGACGCCTATCCTGATTCTCTCCGGTCAGGACGATACCGAGAACAAGCTGAAGGGCTTCGGCTTCGGCGCCGACGACTACATGACCAAGCCCTTCCACCGGCAGGAGCTGATCGCGCGTATCCATGCCATCGTCCGCCGGTCGAAGGGCCACGCCCAGTCGGTCATCACCACGGGCAAGTTTACCGTCAATCTCGACGCGAAGACCGTCGCGGTCGATGAGAAACCGGTGCATCTCACCGGCAAGGAATACCAGATGCTGGAACTCCTCTCCCTGCGGAAGGGCACGACCCTGACGAAGGAGATGTTCCTCAACCATCTCTACGGCGGCATGGACGAGCCCGAGTTGAAGATCATCGATGTGTTCATTTGTAAGCTCCGCAAGAAACTCTCCGAAGCCACCGGGGGCGAGAACTACATCGAGACAGTCTGGGGCCGCGGCTACGTGCTGCGCGACCCCGCCAGCACGGAAGCCAAAAGAAAGCTGGCGGTCGGGGCCTGAGGCGGCCCCGAACCACCACACCTGACCCGGAAGCGGCCGGACGCGTGAGCGTCTGGCCGCTTCCGTTTCCGGTCTCGGCCTTGTCCGGGCGCGACCACTGGACCGGCCGGCGCGACCGCGCTAGGCCTCGCTCCACGGAGGGAGGAGTCCATGGAGCGACCGCCGGTCGAGACGCTGACGCCCCAGGCGGCGATGGAGGAGCTCGCAGCGCTGGCGCGCGCGATGGCCGAAGCCGACGTCGCCTATCACCAGAACGACGCCCCTGCGATCAGCGACGCCGACTATGACGCGCTGAAGGCGCGCAACGCCGCGATCGAGGCCCGGTTTCCCGAGCTCAGGCGCCCCGACAGCCCGAGCGGGAAGGTCGGCGCGGCGCCGTCGGAGGGCTTTGCCAAGGTCCGCCACGCAATCCCGATGCTCAGCCTCGAGAATGCCTTCGCCGACAGCGACGTCGCCGAATTCGAGGGGCGGATCCGCCGTTTCCTGAACCTGCCGGCCGAGGCGCCGCTCGCCTTCACCGCCGAACCGAAGATCGACGGCCTGTCTCTCAGCCTGCGCTACGAGGACGGGCTGCTCGTGCAGGCCGCGACGCGGGGCGATGGCGAGACCGGCGAGAATGTCACGGCGAATGCAAGGACCGTGGCCGACATTCCGCCGCGGCTGGACGACGCGCCCGCCCTGCTCGAAGTGCGCGGCGAGGTCTATATGAGCCACGCCGATTTCGCCGCGCTGAACGCGCGGCAGGCGGCGGCGGGCGGCAAGACCTTCGCCAACCCGCGCAACGCCGCCGCCGGCAGCCTGCGCCAGCTCGATCCCGCGATCACCGCCGCCCGGCCGCTGCGCTTCTTCGCCTATGCCTGGGGCGCGCATTCCGGGCCGCTGGGCGCGACCCAGACGCAGACGATAGACCGGCTCCACGCGCTCGGTTTCCAGACCAACCCGCTGACCCGCCGCTGCGAGCATCTGAGCGAGATGCTCGACCAGTACCGCGCCATCGAGGCGCGGCGCGCGACGCTCGGCTATGACATCGACGGCGTGGTCTACAAGCTCGACCGGCTCGACCTGCAGGCCCGGCTCGGCTTTCGCTCGGCGACGCCGCGCTGGGCGCTGGCGCACAAGTTCTCGGCGCAGCGGGCGACCACTCTGCTCGAAGGCATCGACATCCAGGTCGGGCGCACCGGTGCCTTGTCGCCGGTCGCGCGGCTGCTGCCGGTGACCGTCGGTGGCGTCGTCGTCTCGAACGCCACCCTGCACAACGAGGACTACATCGCCGGCCGCGACAGCCGCGGCCAGCCGATCCGCGAGGGTCGCGACATCCGCGTTGGCGACTGGGTGACGGTCTATCGCGCCGGCGACGTGATCCCGAAGATCGAGGATATCGATCTCTCCCGCCGACCCGCCGACTCGACCCCCTATGTCTTTCCGACCAGTTGTCCGATCTGCGGCTCCGACGCGATCCGCGAGGAGGGCGAGGCGGTGCGCCGCTGTACCGGCGGACTGATCTGCGCCGCGCAGGCGGTCGAGAAGCTGAAGCATTTCGTCTCCCGCGCCGCCTTCGACATCGAGGGGTTGGGTGCCAGGCAGGTCGAGGCGTTTTTCGCCGATGGCTGGATCCGCGAACCCGCGGATATCTTCACGCTGGAGGATCGCTATGGCCCCGGCAAGCTGACCCAGTTGCAAAATCGCGAAGGCTGGGGCGGGAAGTCGGCCGAGAACCTGTTCCGCGCGATCCGCGACAAGCGGCGCATCCCGCTCGACCGGCTGATCTTCGGCCTCGGCATCCGCCATGTCGGCGAGACCTCGGCGACCCTGCTCGCGCGGCACTATGGGGCGTGGGCGCGGTTCCGCGATGCGATGGGGGCGGCGCGCGAGCATGTTGGCGACGATTGGGCGGAGCTGAACGCGATCGACGGCGTCGGTCCGATCCTCGCCGCGGCGCTGGTCGACACGTTCCACGAGCCGGCCGCGCGCGCTGCCATCGACCGGCTGGTCGGACATCTCGATATCGAAGACGTGGCCGCGCCCGACACCGCCGGTTCGCCGATCGCCGGCAAGACGGTGGTCTTTACCGGGACGCTGGAACGCATGACCCGCGCCGAAGCCAAGGCCCGCGCCGAGGCGCTCGGCGCCAAGGTCGCAGGCTCGGTCAGCGCCCGGACCGACTATGTCATCGCCGGTCCGGGCGCGGGTTCGAAGGAGAAGAAGGCGCGCGAGCTCGGCCTGACCGTGCTCAGCGAGGACGAGTGGCTGGAGCTCGCAGGATGATCGGCCGGCGCGCATTGCTCGCCGCCGGCGGGGCGCTCGCTCTCGGTGCCGGCGGCTGGCGGCTCACCACCGGATCGATGGCCGGCTACGATCGATGGGCGGCCGAACTGCGCGCCTGGCCGGCCGCTCCGGAGATCGCCGCGCTGGTTCGCCTCGCGACGCTGGCACCGAACAGCCACAACAGCCAACCCTGGCGCTTCCGGATCGGTCCGGACCGGATCGACATCGGCCCCGATCTCGCGCGGCGGGTCCCGGTGGTCGATCCCGACGACCATCATCTCCATGTGAGCCTTGGCGCCGCCGTCGAGACGCTGGCGATCGCCGGCGCCGCGCTCGGGCGGCCGGGCGAGGTGGTGCTCGGCCCCGATGGACCGGGCTTTGTCCATTCGGCCGGCTCGCCGCGGCCGGGTCCGTTGGCCGAGGCGATTCCCCGCCGCCAATCGACCCGCGCCGAGTATGACGGCCGGCCGCTCGACGTCGAGACGCTGGGCGCGCTGGCGGCCGCGGCCGGGATGCCCGGCGTCCGGCTGATCCTGCTGACCGAGCCGGCGGTTCTCGGTCAGGTACGGGATCTCGTCGTCGCCGCCAATGGCGCGCAGATGGGCGACCCGGCCTTCATGTCCGAGCTGCGCGACTGGATCCGGTTCAATCCGCGCGCGGCGATCGAGACCGGAGACGGGCTTTTTTCCGGCGCCAGCGGCAATCCCAGTCTGCCGACGGCGCTGGGCCGGGCCGTCTTTCCATGGGTGATCACGGCCGCCGGCGAGAACGAGCGTTATGCGCGCCAGCTCGCCTCCTCGGCGGGTTGCGCGGTCTTCTTCGCCGAGCGCGCCAACCCCGAGGGCTGGGTACAGGTCGGTCGCGCCTGCCAGCGCTTCGCTCTCGCAGCGACGGCGCGAGACGTCCGGCTCGCCTTCGTCAACCAGCCCGTCGAGGTGGCGGCGTTCCGTACCGCGCTCGCGGCGCTGGCCGGCGAGCCCGATCGGCGCCCTGACCTTCTCCTCCGCTTCGGCCGCGGCGCGCCGCTTCCCTTCTCGCCGCGCCGCCCGGTCGCCGCCGTCGTCGCGTGAGTCGCCCGGACATTCTCTTTCCGCTGTTCGCGGAGCTGACCGGACTCGACGGCATCGGGCCGAAGCTGGCGCGGCTCTTCGCCCGCCTCGGGATCGAGAAGCCGGCGGACCTGCTCTTCACGCTGCCGGTCTCCGGGGTCGATCGCCGCCTCCGCGCCTCGATCCGCGAGATCGCGCTGCCGGGCGTCGCCACGGTCGAGGTCGAGATCGGGCTGCATCATCCCGGTGCCACCCGGACCCGGCCCTATCGCATCCATGTCCGCGACGCGCTGACCGAGTTCCAGCTGGTCTATTTCCACCCGCGCGCCGAGTGGTTGCGCGCGACCTTCCCCGCGGGCCAGCGGCGGATCGTCTCGGGCCGGGTCGAGCTGTTCGACGGCATCGCCCAGATGGCGCATCCCGACCATGTGCTGCGTCCCGGCGGCGGCGAGCGGTTGGCCGAGTTCGAGCCGGTCTATCCCCTGACCGAGGGCCTGACCCAGCGCGCCGTGACCCGCGCCGTCGCCGAGGCGTTGATCCGCGTCCGCCCGCTGGCCGAATGGATCGAGCCGAGCCTCAAGGCGCGGCGGCGCTGGCCGGACTGGGACGCCGCGCTGACCGCCGCCCACGCGCCCGGCGGCCCGGCCGACCTCGCCCCCACCGCGCCGGCGCGCGAACGGCTGGCCTATGACGAGCTTTTCGCGCATCAGGTGACCCTCGCGCTGGCACGGGCGCATATGAAGCGGCCAAAGGGGCACGTGACCGCCGGCGACGGGCATCTGCGGGCGGCGGTGCTCGCGGCGCTGCCCTATCGCCCGACCGGCGCCCAGACCCGGGCGGTGGCCGAGATCACCGGCGACATGGCGACGCCTGTCCGGATGAACCGCCTGCTTCAGGGCGATGTCGGTGCCGGCAAGACGCTGGTCGGACTCCTCGCCATGCTGGCGGCGGTCGAGGCGGGCGGTCAGGCGGCGCTAATGGCGCCGACCGAGATCCTGGCGCGCCAGCATCACGCCAGCCTCGCGCCGCTGGCCGAGGTGGCGGGCGTCCGGCTCGGTATCCTGACCGGCCGCGACAAGGGCGCGGAGCGCGCCGCGAAGCTCGCCTCCCTCGCCTCGGGCGAGATCGCGATCCTCGTCGGCACCCACGCGCTGTTCCAGAAGGAGGTGGAGTTCCGCGATCTCCGCCTTGCCATCATCGACGAGCAACACCGGTTCGGCGTGCGCCAGCGCATGGATCTCGGCGCCAAGGGAGAGGCGGCGGACATCCTCGTGATGACCGCGACGCCGATCCCGCGCAGCCTCGCGCTGGCCCAGTACGGCGACATGGATATCTCGGTGCTGGACGAGAAGCCGGCGGGTCGTCGGCCGATCGAGACCGCGCTCGTCTCGTCGTCGCGGATCGATCAGGTGATCGAGCGGCTGCGCGCCGCGCTGGCCGCCGGGCGTCAGGCCTATTGGGTCTGTCCGCTGGTCGAGGAATCCGAGGTCGCCGAGATGACGGCCGCCGAGGAGCGGCATCGCGCGCTGACCCTGGCGCTCGGGCCGGGCGTCGGTCTGGTCCATGGCCAGCTGCCACCCGCCGCCAAGGACGCCGCGATGGCCGATTTCGTGGCGGGGCGGTCGCGGCTGCTGGTCGCCACCACGGTCATCGAGGTCGGGGTCGATGTGCCGGACGCCTCGATCATGGTGATCGAGGGCGCGCAGCATTTCGGCCTCGCCCAGTTGCACCAGCTGCGCGGCCGGGTCGGACGCGGACCGGAGGCCTCGACCTGCCTGCTGCTCTACGACCCGCCGCTGGGCGAAGCGGCGCGGGCCCGGCTCGAGACGATGCGGCGGACCGAGGACGGTTTCGCCATCGCCGAGGAGGACCTGCGCCTGCGCGGCGCGGGCGATCTCATCGGCACCCAGCAGTCGGGCCTGCCCCGGTTCCGAATCGCCGATCTCGAAGCCCAGACCGAGCTGATGCGCACCGCGCAGACCGACGCGCGGCTGCTGTTGTCGCAGGATCCCGATCTCACCTTGCCACGCGGCCAGGCGACGCGCGTGCTGCTCTGGCTGATGGAGCGCGACAAGGCGATCCGAATGCTTTCCGTAGGTTAACGCGCCGAACGCATGTTCCGGATTTGTTCAGGGAATCACTTGACTCGACAGGTACAAAATGGGAACAATTTAAGAACAAACGCGGCCAAATCCAGGAGCATACCGATGATCTCCACCTTCGCCCGCCTAACGAACGACCCGGGGAAGCTCGCGCGGGAGGCCCTCGGTCTCGCCGGCCTTTGCGCCGCGATCCTCGCCGCGCTGCTCCTGCCGGCGCTCGCCTGAGCGGCGCCGCGCGCCTTATGCCACAACCGGCGTGAGCCAGGGCCAAGCACGCGACCGATCGCTTCGTTGCTTCTCGTTGCCTTGTCCCGCTGTTGTCCTGCCCGCCGTCGCCTTTTGCCTTGTCCTGCCAGCGGGGTCTCGCGCGGACGCCTGTCCGCCGCCTGTCGATTGCCCGACTCCCGCTACCTGACCGCCGCGCGCCCCCCGGCGTCGCGGCGGTTTTTTGTGGCGTTCTTCCGAGCGGAGTGATCTCCGCGGAACGGGGTTTCCGGCGATCGGCCGGCACAACGTCCCGTGGCAGGCTATTGGTCGTGCCCCGATGGTGTTCGACGGTGGCATCTCCGGCGGCCTGAGCGACCCTGAGTCGTGTCACCGAAATCAGGAAACGATCCGTCATTTCGACGCGCCGTCGCGCTTTCGAGACCTTGGTTCTCGCCGCTACCGCCGATCGCTTTCCGCCCAGAGCATCTGCAGGGTCGGGAACAAGGCAAACAGGATCTGGGCGCCGAGGCCGAGCAGGCCGGGCGCGAATTCATAGGCCCGGAAATGCTCGGCGAGGCCGCGACCGGCCAGCACCATGTCGACCAGGGCATCGGCGGCGAGGAGGAGGGCGAAGGCGACGGCGCCCATCGCAAGGCCGGTCCGGATTTCGCGTGGCACGCCGAACCGCGAGATCGCGGCGCGCGAGGCGATCCAGGCGACGGCGAGTATCGCGGGCAGTTCGACCAGCAGCGCGAAGGTCTCGCCGAGCACCGGGCTGAGCAGATACGTCCGGATCGTGCCGAGCACGAATCCGACGGCGAAGACCAAGGCGAAATAGAGAAACCCGGCCCGGACCGCGACGCCCATCGCGGTGATCAGGCCGCCCGAGACGTCTGGCCGATGGCGTCGAGCGTCGCGTCGAGCGCCAGCAGGATCGAGGCGTGCCGGTTCCGGTAGTCCCGCGCCGGCAGCAGCACCTCGTAGTCGCCAAACGGCGCCGACGGCACCGGGCCGCCGGATTTCAGCATCGCCTTCAACTGTTCGCGCAAGGTTGCGATCTCGGATCCGGAACGCCCCAGGACATGCGCGGCGAGGATCGAGGCGGAGGCCTGGCCGAGCGCGCAGGCCTTCACGTCCTGGCCGAAGGCCACGATCCGGTCGCCCTCGAGCGCGAGATCGACGGTGACGGTCGAGCCGCAGAGCGGCGCGCGCTTCCTGACGGTGATCTGGGGAGACGCCAGCCGATCGGTCAGCGGAATGTCGGCGGCGAGCGCGAGGATGCGCTGCGAATAGAGCCGGATCAGATCGTCGTCGCCAGCCATCACCCCGGACCTTTGCCTTTTCCCCCGCGGCCCCATAGATAGCGACAATCGCCAGTCCGTCAATCGACCCCGAGGGAGTCGTCGATGTCCACCTTCGAGATCGAAAGCCTGCGTTTCGACGCGCACGGACTCATTCCGGCGATCGCGCAGGATCGGGGAGGGGAGGTCCTGATGCTCGCCTGGATGAGCGCGCGGAGCCTGGCCGAGACCCTCGCCACCGGGCAAGTGACCTACTGGTCACGGTCGCGCGGCGAGCTCTGGCGCAAGGGCGCCACCTCGGGCCATGTCCAGCGGCTTGTCGAACTCCGCGTCGACTGTGACCGCGACTGCCTGCTGCTGATCATCGACCAGACCGGCCCGGCCTGCCACACCAACCGGCCGAGCTGCTTTTTCACCGCGGTGCGCGACGGCGCGGAGGTCGTGCTGACCGAGCCGCTGGCGGGCTGACCTCAGAGCCCGACGAGGCGCCGGATATCGGCGGGGGCGACGCCCTCGGCGCGGTAGCGGGCGAGGGCGCGGGCGTCGTCGCGTTTTGCGAGGCGCTTGCCGGCCGCGTCGCGGATCAGACGGTGATGGTGCCAGACCGGCGACGGCAGGTCGAGCAGCGCCTGCAGCAGGCGATGCAGCGGGGTGGCCGGCCAGAGGTCCTCGCCGCGGACGACATGGCTGATTCCCTGATGCGCGTCATCGACCACCACCGCGAGATGATAGGCCGCCGCCCCGTCGCGCCGCCCGAGCACCACGTCGCCGAGGCCCGCGAGATCGGCCGCCTCCACGCGATGGCGTCCGCGATGCGCCGGCCCGTCCTCGACGAACTCGAGCCGCGCGGGCGCCAGCGCCAGAGCCCGGACGACATTGAGCCGGATCGCCTCGCCCGGAGCCGCCATGGCGGCGGGGCGTCCGCGGCAGGTGCCGGGATAGATGACCTCGCCCGAAACCGGCGCCCCGTCCTGCGGGGCGGAGAGCGCGGCGCGGATATCGGCGCGGGCGCAGCGGCAGGCATAGGTGACACCGAGCGCGGTCAGCCGGTCGAGCGCCGCGGCGTAGCGCGGCCGATGCTCGGACTGGCGGAGAACGGGGCGCGGCCATTCGAGACCGAGCCAGGCGAGGTCCTCGGTGATCCCCGCTTCGAAGACGGGGCGCGACCGTCCCTGGTCCAGATCCTCGATCCGGAGGAGAAAAACGCCCCCCGCCGCGCGCGCCAGGTCCCACGCGGTCAGCGCCGAGAAGGCATGGCCGAGATGCAAGGGCCCGGTGGGCGACGGCGCGAACCGGGTGCGCAAGGCTAGCGGCGACGCAAGACGAAGATATCGGCGCGCAAATCCGCGCCCGGCAGGAAGCGGCCGTATTCGCGAAAGGCGATCTCGGCGGCGCCGGCGTCGACATTCTCGCGCACCCGCCCGACATAGTCGGGGTCGGTCCGCGCCAGATCGCTGAGCGAGAAGACGAAGAGCCCGCCCCGCGGGATCGCCCGCAGGCCCGCGTCGATCACCGAGGCGGGCGCGTAGCCCGGCGCCAGGATGCCGATCGCCGCGGCGTTGAGATAGACGCCGGGCGCCACCGGCGGCGGCGCGTTCCACGCCCAGGCCGTCAGCGTCCGGTAGACGCCGGCCTTGGCCGCGGCGACCGCGCGCATCGGCTCGGACGGCTCCAGCCCGTCGATGGTGGTGAAACCCTCGGCCCGCAGCGCTTCGCCGACGAGGCCGGTGCCGGCGCCGAACTCGATCAGCGGCGCGGCGAAATCCGGCCCGAGTCCGGCGAGCGCGGCGGCCGCTCGCGCCGGCCCGGCATAGCCCTCCTCGGCCATGCGGCGGTCGTATTCCTCGGCCGGAACGCCGAAGGCGGCCGCGATCGCCGCGCGTTGCTGCTCCTGGTCTATCACCGTCCCCCGCTTTTCCCGGAAGAGGCTAGACCAGCTCGGCGAGTTCTGTCGAGTCGGCGAGCCAGGTGGTGAAATCGGCCTTGGCCCGGTCGGTATAGCCGCGATAGCGCTCCTTGCGGCCGCGCCGCCCGCCGCGCGCCGCGTCGAGGGGCGGAAAGAGGCCGAAATTCACGTTCATCGGCTGGAAGGTCCGCGCCTCGGCTCCGCCAGTGATGTGCCGGACCAGCGCCCCGGTCGCCGTGGTGCCGGGCGGCGGCGGCAGGTCGCGTCCCAGCCGGTCGGCCGCCGCCAGCCGCCCGGCGAGCAGGCCCATCGCCGCGCTCTCGACATAGCCCTCGACGCCGGTGATCTGCCCGGCGAAGCGCAGCCGGGGGTCGGCGCGCAGCCGCATCCGGCCGTCGAGCAGGCGCGGCGAATTGAGGAACGTATTGCGGTGGATGCCGCCCAGCCGCGCGAAGGCGGCGTCTCCGAGGCCCGGGATCATGCGAAACACCCGCGCCTGCTCGCCGTGCTTCATCTTGGTCTGGAAGCCGACGATATTGTAGAGCGTGCCGAGCGCGTTGTCGCGGCGGAGCTGGACCACGGCATGGGGCTTGCGGTCCGGGGCATGGGGATTGGTCAGGCCGACCGGCTTCAGCGGACCGAAGCGCAGCGTTTCGCGGCCCCGTTCGGCCATCACCTCGATCGGCAGGCAGCCCTCGAAATAGGGCGTGTCCTTCTCCCAGTCCTTGAACTCGGTCTTTTCCGCGGCGAGCAGCGCGTCGATGAAGGCTTCGTACTCCGCCCGGTCCATCGGGCAGTTGAGATAGGCGGTCCGGTCCGCCTCGGTCTCGCCCTTGTCGTAGCGTGACTGGAACCAGGCCTTGCCGAGGTCGATGCTTTCGAAATGCACGATCGGCGCGATGGCGTCGAAGAAGGCGAGGGCGCTCTCGTCGGTCAGGGCGCGGATCGCCTCGGCGAGGGCGGGGCTGGTCAGCGGCCCGGTGGCGACGATCACGCTGTCCCAGTCCGTCGGCGGCGCGCCGATCTCGCCCCGCGCGACGGTGACGAGTGGATGCGCCTCGAGACGCGCCGTCACCGCCTGCGAGAAGGGCTCGCGATCGACCGCGAGCGCGCCGCCGGCCGGCAGGGAATGCGCGTCGGCCATCGCCATGACGAGCCCCCCAGCCGCGCGCATCTCCCAGTGCAGCAGGCCGACGGCGTTGTTCTCGTCGTCGTCCGAGCGAAAGGAGTTGGAGCAGACGAGCTCGGCGAAGCCGCTGGTGCGATGGGCGAAGGTTCCGGTTTCCGGGCGCATCTCGTGCAGGACGACGGGCACGCCCATCTCCGCCGCCTGCCAGGCCGCCTCGCTGCCCGCCATGCCGGCGCCGATGACGTGGATGGGTTCGATCTCGCTCATGCGCGGAGACTTAGGCGAGACGGGCAGCGATGAAAAGCCGCGCTTTCCCCGCCGCGCGGATGGCTTATCGTGGCGCGGCGTCAACTGGAGGCGAAATTGGGCGACGAGGGCAAGGCTTCGGAAACCGGCGCGGGGGCGATCTATGCGCGGTCACTGCGCCTGCTCGCCGCCGAGCGCGGGCAGGCGGTGTTGCTCGCGGTCGCCGGCATGGCGGTCGCCGTGGTGCAGCTGGCCGAGCCGATCCTGTTCGGCCGGGTGATCGACGCGCTCGCCGCCGGCCGCGCGGCGTTTCGCGACATCGGCATCTGGGCGGCGCTCGGTCTTTTCGACATCGGCGCCAGCGTCGTGGTCGCCGTCGCCGCCGACCGGCTCGCGCATCGCCGGCGGCTCGCCGCGATGGGCGAGGCCTTCGAGCGGGCGATCACCCTGCCGGTCAGCTACCACGCCCGGCGCGGCACCGGCGCGGTGGTGCGCACCATCCTCGCCGGCACCGATGCGCTGTTCGCCGCCTGGCTCTCCTTCCTGCGCAGCCAGCTCACGGCGGTGGTGTCGATCCTGATCCTGATCCCGACCGCCCTGCGGATGGACGCGCGGATGGCGGCGATCCTCGGCCTGCTCGCGGTGCTCTATGTCGCGATCAACGCGCTGGTTCTGCGCCGGACCCGCGCCGGGCAAGCCGCCGTCGAGAGGCATCACAGCGGTGTCTTCGGCCGGGTCGGCGACGTGCTCGGCAATGTGACCGTGGTGCAGAGCTATGCGCGCGTCGGGGCCGAACTGGCCGAGATGCGCGTCGCGATGGGCGATCTTCTGTCGGCGCAATATCCGGTGCTGACCTGGTGGGGGCTGATGACGGTGCTGACTCGCGCCTCGGCCACGATCGCCATGGTCGCGGTGCTGGCGGTCGGCGCGCTGCTGGCCGCGCGGGGCCAGATCACCGTTGGCGCGATCGTCGCCTTCGTCTCCTTCGCCGGCCTGCTGATCGGCAAGCTCGACATGCTGTCCGCCTTCGTCGCCCAGATCGCCCGCCAGACGCCGACGCTGCGAAGCTATTTCGAGCTGATCGACGCGCGATCCGAGGTCGAGGAGCGGCCGGGCGCGGCGGCGCTCGGCGTCGCGGCCGGGGCGGTGGTCTATGAGGGCGTGACCTACCGGTTTCCGGACGGGTCCGAGGGCGTGTCCGATCTCGCTTTCGAGGCGCGGCCGGGGCAGACCATCGCCTTCGTCGGCCCGACCGGCGCGGGCAAGACCACGGCGCTGGCGCTGCTCCTGCGGCTGCGCCAGCCCGACACCGGGGTGATCCGGGTCGATGGCACCGATATCGCCGACGTGACGCTCGCCTCGCTCAGGGCGAATATCGCGGTGGTGTTCCAGGAGGCCGGGCTCTTCAACCGGACGGTCGCCGAGAATATCCGCGTAGGTCGACCTTCGGCCACGGACGCCGAGGTCGAGGAAGCGGCGCGCCGGGCCGAGGCGCACGAGTTCATTCTGGCCAAGCCCGGCGGCTATGGCTTCGTCATCGGCGAGCGCGGCGCCGCCCTGTCGGGTGGCGAGCGCCAGCGGATCGCCATCGCCCGCGCGATCCTGAAGGACGCGCCGATCCTGATCCTCGACGAGGCGACCAGCGCGCTCGACGCCGAGACCGAAGGCAAGATCAAGCGCGCGCTCGACGCGCTGCGTCGGGGCCGGACCACGCTGATCATCGCGCACCGGCTGTCCACCGTGGCGAACGCCGACCGGATCATGGTGCTGGAGCGGGGGCGGATCGTCGAACAGGGAACGTTCCGCGCTCTCGCGGCGCAGGGCGGGCTCTTCGCCCGCCTGGTCGCCGAGGGTGGTTTCACCGAGCCGACGCCGCCGGCCGGCTGAGGTTCTCATTCGCGGCGCGGCGCGACCGCCGCGCGATGCCGGTGAGACAGCACGCGGTTTGTCAGAACAAGGCGCGTGGAAACGGACTATTCGCCGATGATGCGGAACCAGAGCGCCGCTTCGGCGCCCTGGGATGGCGTGTTCTACGCCTCGTCCTCGTCTTCGTCGCCGCCCTCGGCGACCAGCGCGACCGAGACCACGCGCTCGCCCTCGGCGGTGTTGAAGACGCGGACGCCGCCGGCGCCGCGGGAACGGAAGGAGATGTCGGCGACGGGGCAGCGGATCGACTGGCCCGCGTCGGTGGCGAGCATGATCTGGTCGTCCTGCTCCACCGGGAACAGCGCCACCAGGCGACCACCGCGCATGGCGCGATCCATGGCGAAGACGCCCTGGCCGCCGCGGCCGCGTACCGGATAGTCGTGGCTGGACGAGAGCTTGCCGGCGCCGTTCTCGGTGATGGTCAGCAGCAGGTCTTCCGCCTCGGACATCTCGACATAGCGGGCCTGGCCGAGCTCGAAGGCACCCTCCGCGGGGGCTTCCTCACCGTCTTCGACCTCGACCTCCTCCTCCTCGGAGGCCCCGGCGACCGCGCGGCGCATCTTCAGATAGGCCGCCCGCTCGTCCGGGGTCGCCTCGAAGTGCCGGATGATCGCCATCGAGACCACCTCGTCGCCCTCGGCGAGACGGATGCCGCGCACGCCAGTGGAATCGCGGCCCTTGAACACGCGAACGTCGGTGGTCGGAAAGCGGATCGCCTTGCCGAGCCGCGTGGTCAGCATCACGTCGTCGCCCTCGGAACAGATCCGCGCGTTGATCAGGCGGATGCCCTCGGGCAGCTTCATCGCGATCTTGCCGTTGCGCATGATGTTGGTGAAATCGTCCAGCGCGTTGCGCCGCACGTCGCCGTCGGAGGTGGCGAACATCACCTGCAGCGAGGCCCATTCCGCCTCGGGCACGTCCACCGGCATGATCGCCGCGATCGAGGCCCCGACGCCGATCGGCAGGATATTGACGATCGCCTTGCCGCGTCCGCCGCGGCTCGCCTGCGGCAGGCGCCAGGTCTTCAGTTCGTAGACGATGCCGTCGGTGGTGAAGAAGAGCAGCGCGGTGTGGGTATTGGCGACGAAGAGCGTGGTGACGAAATCCTCGTCCTTGGTCGCCATGCCTTGCGTGCCCTTGCCGCCCCGGCGCTGGGCCCGGTATTCGGACAGCGGCGTGCGCTTGATATAGCCGCCGGCGGTGACGGTCACGACCATGTCCTCGCGCTCGATCAGATCCTCGTCCTCGACCTCGCCCTCGAGTTCGACGATCTCGGACCGGCGCGGCACGGCGAACAGCTCCCGCGCCTCGCGCAGCTCGTCGGAGATGATTCCCATGATCCGGGTGCGCGAGCGCAGGGTGTCGAGATAGTCGGTAATCTTGCCGGACAGTTCCTCGAGCTCGTCGGTGATCTCCTTCACCCCGAGCGCGGTCAGCCGCTGCAGGCGCAGATCGAGGATGGCGCGCGCCTGGATCTCCGACAGGTAGTAGGTGCCGTCCTCGTTGACCCGGTGGCTCGGGTCGTCGATCAGCGCGATGTAGGGCGCGATATCGACCGCCGGCCAGCGTCGGGTCATCAGCCGCTCGCGCGCTTCGGCCGGATCGGCGGAGGAGCGGATGGTCGCCACCACCTCGTCGACGTTGGAGACGGCGACCGCGAGGCCGCAGAGGATATGCGCCCGCTCCCGCGCCCGGCGCAGTTCGTAGGCGGTGCGCCGCGCCACCACCTCCTCGCGGAAGGCGACGAAATGGGTGAGAAAGTCGCGCAGCGTCAACTGCTCGGGCCGTCCGCCGTTCAACGCCAGCATGTTGCAGCCGAAGCTGGTCTGCATCGGCGTGAAGCGGAAGAGCTGGTTCAGCACCACCTCGGGCGTCGCGTCGCGCCGGAGTTCGACCACGACGCGCACGCCGAACCGGTCGCTCTCGTCCTGGACATGGGCGATGCCCTCGATCTTGCGGTCGCGCGCGAGTTCGGCGATGCGCTCGATCAGGGTCGCCTTGTTGACCTGGTACGGGATTTCGGTCGCGACGATGGCGAACCGGTCCTTGCGGATCTCCTCGATCCTGGTCCGCGAGCGGATGATGACCGAGCCGCGCCCTTCGTGATAGGCCTTCCGCGCGCCCGCCCGGCCGAGGATGATGCCGCCGGTGGGAAAGTCGGGCGCGGGGATATGCTCCATGAGATCGGCGACCGAGAGGTCCGGGTTCTCGATCAGCGCCAGCGTCGCGTCGATGACTTCGCCGAGATTGTGCGGCGGGATATTGGTCGCCATGCCGACCGCGATGCCGCCCGCGCCATTGACCAGCATGTTCGGGAACCGCGCCGGCAGGACCGAAGGCTCCATGTCCTTGCCGTCGTAGTTCGCCTGGAAATCGACCGTGTCCTTGTCGATATCGGCCATGAGATAGGCCGCCGGCTTGTCGAGCCGCACTTCGGTATAGCGCATGGCCGCCGGGGCATCGCCGTCCATCGAGCCGAAGTTGCCCTGTCCATCGAGCAGGGGCAGCGACATCGAGAAGGTCTGTGCCATGCGCACCAGCGCGTCATAGATCGCGCTGTCGCCATGCGGGTGGTATTTACCCATGACGTCGCCGACGGGCCGGGCCGATTTGCGATAGGCCTTGTCGTGGGTATTGCCGGTCTCGTGCATGGCGTAGAGAATACGCCGGTGTACCGGCTTCAGCCCGTCGCGAAGGTCGGGGATCGCCCGGCTGACGATCACGCTCATCGCATAGTCGAGATACGAGGTTCGCATCTCGGCCTCGATGGCGATCGCGGGGCCGGAATGGATCGGCCGCTCGGGCGGCTCGCCGCCGTTCTCTTCGTCTTCCGGGTTGTCGATCAAGGAGTTGCGTCCCGTTTTCCACGCGCACGCCGCTTATAGGAAATCCCCGGTCCAACTGCAATGCGGACGCGGGCGCGGCGTCGGGTCCGCATGGCGGTTGCATCGCTCTCGGCATCGTGTTCAATCAGGAAGAGAACTCCAATTCCGCGCGCCATGCCCCACGATCAGGACCACGACAATTCGCTCGACGCGATGACGGCCCGGGTGATGGCGCTCGAAACCATCCTGACCGAGAAGGGCCTCGTCGATCCCGCCGCGCTCGATGCGATCGTCGATCTCTACGAGCATCACATCGGGCCGCGCAACGGCGCGCGGGTGGTCGCCCGCGCCTGGGCCGATCCCGACTATGCCGGCTGGCTGCGCGAGGATGCGACCGCGGCGATCGCCGATCTCGGCTATTCCGGCCGGCAGGGCGAGCATATGCGCGCGGTGTTCAACACGCCCGAGGAGCATAACCTCGTCGTCTGCACCCTCTGCTCCTGCTACCCCTGGAGCGTTCTCGGCCTGCCCCCGGTCTGGTACAAGTCGCCGCCCTATCGCGCGCGCGCCGTGATCGATCCGCGCGGCGTACTGGCGGAGTTCGGCGTGACGCTGCCGGCGGAGACGCGGATACGGGTCTGGGATTCCACGGCCGAGCTGCGCTATCTCGTCATTCCGCTGCGCCCCGCCGGGACGGAGGCGCTGGACGCCGAGGCGCTGGCGGCGCTCGTCAGCCGGGACGCGATGATCGGCGCCGGCCTTGTCGCCGCGCCATGAACATCCAGCCATGATCCTTCAGCGATGAACGGGCCGCAGGATCTCGGGGGTCAGCATGGCTTCGGTCCGATCGCGCCTGAGTCGGACGAGCCCTTGTTCCACGCGCCGTGGGAACGGCGGGCGCTCGGGCTGACGCTCGCCGCCGGGGCGATGGGGCGCTGGACCATCGACGAGAGCCGCCATGCGCGTGAAAGCCTGCGTCCGGCGGACTATTATGCGTCGAGCTACTACGAGATCTGGATCAAGGCGCTGGAGGTTCTGCTCGCGCGCCACGGGTTCGTGACCGACGCCGACCTCGCCGCCGGGCACGCGGTCGATCCGGGCGCGGCGCCCCGGCGGGTGCTGCGTTCGGCGGAGGTGCCGGGGGCGATGGCGCGAGGCACGCCCTGCGACCGCCCGGCGACGGCGCCGGCCGCTTTCGCGCCGGGCGATCTCGTCCGGACGCGCGTGATGAACCCGGTCGGTCATACCCGCCTGCCGCGCTACGCCCGCGGCAAGATCGGGCGGATCGAGGCGGTTCAGGGGTGCTTTGTATTTCCCGACAGCAACGCGCATGGTCTGGGCGAGCGGCCCGGATGGATCTATACGGTCGTCTTTACGGCGTCCGAGCTATGGGGCCAAGGCGCCGATCCACTGGAAACGATATCAATCGATGCCTGGGAGGTCTATCTTGACCCAGCCTGAAGCCTGTTCGTTCCTGCCCCGCGACGCGGACGGCGCGCCGATCTTCACCGAGCCGTGGCAGGCCAAGGCCTTCGCCCTGACCGTGCATCTGCACGACAAGGGCGCCTTCACCTGGACGGAATGGTCGGCCGCGCTGGCGCGGCATTCCACCGGTTCGGTGCCCTATTTTCAGGCCTGGGTGAGGGCGCTGGAGTATCTGCTGGCGGATCGCGACCTCGCGGAGCCGGCGCGGGTCGAGAGCGTGACCGACGCCTGGCACCGCGCGGCCGAGGCGACGCCGCACGGTCAGCCGATCCTGCTCGAGAACGGTCAGTTGGGCGGCTGAGGCATCGTCCGCCGAACTGTCTGCCTTGGCACCCGCTCAGCGGTCCGCCATGTCGGCATGGGCCGCGTGGTGCGACAGCGGATAGGCCAGCAGATAGAGCAGCGGCAGCCCGAGGAAGATCGGGCCGAGGCCGGTATGGGCCGCCATGAAGCCGATCACCGAGGGCGCGAAGAGCATGCCCGCGTAGCCCATGAAGGTGACGAGCGACAGGCCGATGCCCGGTGGCAGGCCCGGCATGTTGCCGGCGGCGGAGAACATGATCGGAACCATGTTGGCGATACCGAGGCCGGCGATGGCGAACCCTGCCAGCGCGACCGCCGGCGACGATGCCAGCCCGGCGAGAATCAGCCCCGAGGCGGAGACCAGCGTCGAGATACGCAGGGTGCGCACGCCGCCGAGCCAGTCGCGAATCGGATCGCCCGAGAAACGCATCAGCGCCATGGTGGCGGAGAAGCCGGCGAAGGCGAGGCCCGAGGTCTCGACCGACGCGCCGAGCTCGGTCCTGAGGTAGAGCGCGCCCCAGTCGAGGATCGCGCCTTCGGGGATCATGTAGAACAGCGCGACCAGGCCGATCAGCCAGGGCAAGGCGGTGCGCGGCAGCTCGAGCCGCGGTTTCGGCGCGCCGGCCTCGGGCTGATCGCGCAGCACGTTCGGCCAGGCGAGCGCGATGAGGCCGAGGCAGACGACCATCACCACGAGCGCGTGGCCGATCGGGCCGAGCCGCGCCAGCAGCACCCCGCCCGAGGCCGCGCCGATCAGTCCGCCGAGGCTCCAGAAGCCATGGCAGGAGGACATGATCGCGCGCCGCATGCCGCGCTCGACCGCGACCGCGTTCGCATTCATCGCGACGTCCATGCCGCCGACGAAGCCGCCGAGGCAGAACATCGCGATCGCCGTCGTCGCGAGGCTCGGCGTCACGGACAGGATGAGCAGGACCGGCGCCATCGCCAGCGCCAGCAGGCGCAGGACGCGCTGCGACCCGTCGCGGGCAATGACGCCACCGATCACCGGCATCAGCACCAGCGAGCCGACGCCGAAGACCAGGATCATCAGGCCGAGCACGCCCTCGCCGATATCGAGCCGCGTCTTCAGCTCGGGGATCTTCGGCGCCCAGTTGCCGACCACGTAGCCGTTCGCGAGGAACAGGGCCGAGATTGCCCAACGCGGACGGGGCATCCAGCCCGCCCGTTCGATCGCGAGGCTCATGCGCGCACCCTCCCGTCCGTGTCCACTTCCAGCACGCGCGGCCCGGCGGCGCGGAACCGCGCCAGCAGGTCGCCGGGCGTCGAGGCTTCCAGCGCCAGAACGTCGCAGGCATCGACGCCAATCACCGGAAAGGCCGCCGCCGTGCCGAGCTTTTGGCGATCCGCCGCCACGGCCACCGACGCGCTGGCCGAGGCGAGCCGGCGCTTGAAGGCCGCGTCCTCGACCGAATGCGCGGTCACGCCCGCTTCGGGATCGAGGCCGCAGGCGCCGAGCAGCGCGAGGTCCGGCCGCAATCCCTCGGCCTCGGCCAGCGCCCGGGCGCCGACCGAGGCGCCGACCACCGGATCCACGCGGCCGCCGAGCAGGACGAGGGTGATCCCCGGCCGCTCCACCAGCGCGGCGGCGATCAGCGGCGCGTGGGTGACGATGGTCACGCCCGCCGCGGCAATGGCGCGGGCGGCGGCGAGCGTGGTGCCACCGGCATCGAGAAACACCGTCATCCCCGGCGCGACCAGTCCGGCGAGCGCGGCGCCGAGCGCCGCCTTGGCGTCCGCGGCCACACCCGCGCGCGCGCTGACCGGCCCGGCGCCGGGCGCGACCGGCAGGGCTCCGCCATAGACCCGGCGGCAGAGTCCCGCCGCCGCCAGAGCCCGGAGATCGCGGCGGATCGTATCCTCCGACGCGGCGAATTCCCGTGCGAGATCGGCGGCGAGCACCCGGTCGCCGCGCGCCAGCCGCTCGGCGATCGTCTCGCGCCGCTCGGAATTCAGATAGACGGACATGGTCGCAATCACTCATAAATCGGCATCAACGCGCATAAACACGCATAGCCGTCCGATGTCAAGCCGGACAACTTGCGCCGGTGGGCGCCCGGCCGATAGAAGCGCGGGAAAGGGGGACCGAAGCGATGCGCACCGTCTTTTCGCCGCGACACGCGAGCCACGCGGGCAATGTCGAGCTGAATTCCGGCGCTATCGTGCCGGCGTTCGAACTGCCCGCGCGCGCCGAGATCATTCGCGCCCGCGTCGAGGAGGTCGGGCTCGGCCCGATACAGCCGCCCGAGGCGCACGGCCTGGAGACGGCCGGCCGGGTCCACGCGCCGGACTATCTCGACTTCCTGCCGCGCGCCTGGCCGATGTGGGCCGAGGCGGGGCGGTCCGGCACCGCGATGCCCTTTGTCTGGCCGGTGCCCGGCCTGCGCCGCGACATCCCCCCGCGCGACATCGACGGTCTGCTCGGCTACTACAGCATGGACGCCGGCGCCACCTTCGTCGCCGGCACCTGGGACGCGGTGAAATCGAGCCATGACACCGCGCTCTCCGCCGCCGCGCTGGTCGCGGGGGGCGAGCGCGCGGCCTTCGCCCTCTGCCGTCCGCCCGGCCACCATGCCGGGGCGGGATTCGCCGGGGGCTATTGCTACATCAACAACGCGGCGGTGGCGGCGGAATGGCTGATCGCGGGCGGCGCGCGCCGGGTCAGCCTGCTCGACATCGACTATCACCACGGCAACGGCACGCAACAGATCTTCTATGCCCGGCGGGACGCGCAGGTGGTCAATATCCACGCCGATCCGATCGTGGAATATCCCTACTTTCTCGGCCATGCCGACGAGCGGGGCGAGGGGGAGGGCGAGGGCTTCAACCTCAACCTGCCGCTGCCGCACGGCACCGATTTCGCCGCGTGGCGCGGCGCGCTCGACGAAGGGCGCGCCGCGGTCGCCGACTACGCCCCCGACGCGCTGGTCGTGTCGCTGGGCGTCGACACCTACCGCGGCGATCCGATCAGCCAGTTCCGGCTCGACACGCCGGACTATCCCGCTATCGGCGCGGCGATCGCCGAACTCGGCCTGCCGACGCTGTTCGTGATGGAGGGCGGCTACGCGGTCGAGGCGATCGGGCGCAACGCGGTCGGTGTGCTGGCGGGTTTCGAGGCGGCCTGAGCAGACGCATCGGCATGGACAGCCCGGCCATATTGTAGACCCAACTTGCATCTACCCAAGCTGTTGCGTCCCGCCTATAGTGCGGCGACCATCGAACGCGGTCCGTCGAGGAGGGGGCATGCGCTGTCCGTTTTGCGGGAACATCGATACCCAGGTGAAGGACAGTCGGCCGGCCGAGGATCACGTCTCGATCCGCCGGCGCCGGTTCTGCCCGGCCTGCGGCGGGCGCTTCACCACCTATGAGCGGGTCCAGCTGCGCGATCTCGTGGTGATCAAGAAGAACGGCCGGCGCGAGCCGTTCGACCGCGACAAGCTGGAACGCTCGATCCGCATCGCCATGCAGAAGCGCCCGATCGAGAGCGAGCGGCTCGACCAGTTGATCTCGGGCATCGTGCGCCGGCTCGAGTCGCTCGGTGAGACGGACGTGCCCTCCGACACCATCGGGGCCATCGTCATGGAAACGCTGGCCCGTATCGACACGGTCGCCTATGTGCGCTTCGCGAGCGTCTACAAGAATTTCCAGGCAGCGGACGATTTCGAGGATTTTGTTTCGGAGCTTCGGCCATCGACCACGGCGCGGGAAGAAGACTGACCCCGTTCCGGTCAATCGCATGGGGCGCGTGAAGCCGTGGCGCTGACCGACGCCGATGCCGGCTGGATGCGGGTGGCGTTGGGCTTGGCCGGGCGCGCGCTTGGCAGGACCTGGCCGAACCCCGCCGTGGGATGCGTGCTCGTCTCGCCTGACGGGCGGGTCGTCGGCCGCGGCTTCACCCAGCTGGGCGGACGACCGCACGCCGAGACCGTCGCCCTCGACCACGCGGGCCCGCTCGCGCGCGGGGCCACGGCCTATGTCACGCTGGAACCCTGCGCCCATACCGGACGCACGCCGCCCTGCGCGAACGCGCTGATCGCGGCCGGCGTCGCCCGCGTCGTCGTCTCCATCGAGGATCCGGATCCCCGGGTCAACGGCCTGGGCATCGCGACGCTGCGGGCGGCGGGCGTTCCCACGGTGACGGGATGCCTCGCGGTCGAGGGCGCCGTCCTCAACCGCGGCTTTCTCAACCGGATCATGGCGGGACGGCCCATGGTGACGCTGAAGCTCGCGACCTCGCTCGACGGCCGCATCGCCACGGAAAGCGGCGAGAGCCGCTGGATCACCGGCCCGCGCGCCCGCGCCGAGGGACATCTGCTGCGCGCCCGGTCGGACGCCGTCATGGTCGGGGCTGGCACCGCGCTGGCCGATGATCCCCGTCTCGATGTGCGCGGCCTCGGTCTCGACCACGTCCGGCCGGTGCGCGTGGTGGTCAGCGGTCGGTTGCGCCTGCCGCTCACCGGCTATCTTGGACGGACCGCGCGCGAAACGCCGCTCTGGCTCTGCCATCACTCGGGAGCGGATCCGGCCCCGCGGGCGGCCTGGAGCGACGCGGGCGCCGAACTGATCGAAGTCCCCCGGGCGCCCGATGGCTTGCTCGATCCGGCCGCGCTCACCCGGGCGCTGGGCGAACGCGGCCTGACCCGCGTACTCTGCGAAGGCGGCGGCCGGCTGGCCGGCGCGTTGCTGGCGGCGGATCAGGTGGACGAGGTTGTGTGCTTCGGGGCCGGCCTCGCGCTCGGGGCCGAGGGCGTGCCGGCGGTCGGACCCATGCATGTCCCGGCGCTGGATCTGGCACCCCGGTTTCGCCTCGTCGCCAGCGGGTCGGTCGGCCCGGACGCGCGGACCCACTGGCGGCGCGCCTGGAGCGGGCGATCCGGCAGGGCCGGCTCGTCCACTCCAGAGTCTTGATTTAGCACGATATCCTGAACGCCAGACGATTTTGGCTGGTTGGATATTGCTCCCGGCTTCGGGAGCGGGCCTTATTTCGGGAACAGGAATGTCATCAGCAGCCGCGCGCCCCAGTCCTTGGGACCGCCATCGGGCGACTCGGCCCAGTAGCGCACGCCGGCGCCGAGCTGCACCGGCTGGGTGCCGAAGCGCACGATCTGCGCCACCTGCGCGTTGATCGGCACCGACCAGGTGTCGTTCTCCCAGTCATAGGTGGATTCCGTGTTCAGCGTGAAGGACATCGCCGTGGGCGTGGTGTAGCTGACGAACGGCTGCAGGAAGCTGCTCGATATCTGGCCATGCTCGGAATTGCCGGTGATGGACCAGATCTGGTTCGCCAGCATGCCGACCGTCCAGGGGCCTCGCTGGGTCAGGCCAACGCCGGTGATCCCGGCGCCCCACTGGTTGGTTCCGAGGTCGTCCGTGGCGGTGGGGATCAGGAACGCCGGACCCACGCCCCAGATCAGGCCGCCACTGGTCGGCGCCTTCGGCGAGAAGAAAAAGCTCTGCGTCGTCTGGCCGGTGCCGAACTGCGATCCCTGGCCGGGAATGACGCCGTCCTGGCTGATCACCGGGAAGATGGTGCGCGAGATCACGTTCCAGTCGTCGCTGATCGAGAACGGAATCACCGGCTGGATGTTCACGTAGGACTGGTGGCCGTCCTCGGGCTTGTAGCCGTTGTTGTAGTTGTACTGGAACGGTACGCTGGCCATGTTGGCGATGGGGTTCGCGAGCTTCTTGGCCAGCTCCTCGTTCTCCTGCGCCACCGCGCCCTTGCCGCCAAGGCCGAATCCACCCAGCGCCAGCAGCGTGGCGCCGAGTACGGCGGTCGTCTTCAAATACTGCACGGATGCCTCCCTCTTCTCAATTGGCGAGCGAATCGACGGAGCCGGCCAGCGACACCGCGGTCACGGCGACCGCCATCACGCGGCTCCAGGCGGCGAAGGGCGCCTCGGTCATGTAGACGGTGTCTTCGTCGCGGATGACGAATTCGCGCGCCGAGAACAGGCCCTCGGGCCGGGTCAGGTCGAGGAGATAGGCCATGCGCTGCGGTCCGACGAGATCGGTTCGGCCAAGCACCCTGTTTGCAACCTCCGAGCTTTCGCTGCGGAAGACGAAGATGCCGGTCGGATCGGCCGCCCGGCCATTGAGCCCTCCGGCGGCGGCGATCGCTTCCAGCGCCGACATGTCGCGCTTGGAGAAATTCACCCGGGCCTGCGTGGTCGAGGCGCCGAGCGCGGTGAAAGCGCGCCGATCCTCCTCGACGATGATCCGGTCGTTCGCGCGCAGCGCGATGTCGTTGCGCGGATCGTCATAGAGATCCTGCAGCCAGATTCGCCCGGTACGCCCGCCGCGCTCGATCTTGATCTGCGCGACATCCGGCACGATCTGCACCCCTCCGGCGGCGGCCAGCATCGGCGACAGGCGGCGGGTCGGCGCCTGGATCGGATAGACGCCGGGCGAGTTGACCCCACCCATGATGCTGACAGTGGCGCCGTCGCCGGCGACGCGCCGCACCTCGACCTGCGGGTCCGGCGTCTGGGATTCGAAGCCGCGGGTGATCTCGCCGCGCAGCGCCTCGGAATTGAGCCCGGCGGCGCGCAGGCGCCCGGCGTAGGGGACGTAGATCTCGCCCGACTGATCGACCTGAAGCTCCTTCAGCACCGTCGCCTTCTGGCCGACGCCGGACAGCACGCCGTTGTCGACATTTTCCCAGACCGTCACCTCGACCTTGTCGCCGGGGCTGATCGTGTCAGGCGAGACGGTTCCGGCGTCGAGGAAGCTGGACCCGAAGCCGAGCTTCGCATCGACCCGCGTCTCGGCGGCGATGGTCGGATTGACCGTGACGATATGCATGTCATAGCCGGGTGTCGTGCCCGCCGAGCGGATCTCGCTCGCCGTCGGTCCGGACCGCGGCAGGGTGCAGCCCGTCGCCGACAGGCCCAACAATGCCACGCAGGCGAGCCGCGCCGCCGCTCTCAGCACCAACCGCATCGATCGCCTCTTGCCCGCTTGTTCTTGCTTTTGCCGCGAACCCTATCGTTTTTCACCGGCAGAGACCAGAACGAACATGGACCGGCCCCCGGCGCTCCGCGGATTGTTGCCCGCGCGCACCGCCATGGATGATCGCCTCTGCGCCGGTATTCATTTTCGCCGATCCGCCGCCGATATGCCGGGCGGTCGGGTCTTGCCCATCCGCCAATGGCCTCGATTGCTTTCGGAAGGCGATGAAGCGCGGAGCGCATCGCGATTGCCACGCGGCTGATCGACCCGGGGTTGCGGGGGCGCGCGCCGGCCTCTATATGAGGCGCACGGCTCGACTGGACCTGTCGTCCGGTCGCCGGCTCATCGGTCGACACTGTCCCGATGGTTCGCGGCCCGAAGCTCGCGACAATTGAAACACGCCGCCCGCGGAGGACAGAGGTCCGACACGGGTCGCCTTCATTTTGCGCGCACCGGAAACGGCGCGGCAAGGGGGAGAAAATGATGCTGAACGATTTCAAGGCGGTACTGGCCCGCCGGCGGGCGCGCGAGCGGCTGCGGCGCCAGTATGTGGCGGCCCTCGGGCTCGAGGATCGCCTGCTGCGCGACATGGGCCTGCCGCGC
>NZ_CALAGI010000143.1 GCF_937891315.1 uncultured Amaricoccus sp.
CGACCTCTCGGCCTTCCGCATGCTCGAGATCAAGGACGGCACCTGGACCCTCGTCCAGTAGCAGCCCCCCGCCGCGCCCGGGGCATCCTCTCCGGGCGTCACATCCCCCGTCATTCCGCTGGAGCTCGACGCCATGGCCGAACTCATGCAATTCCTCTTGTCCGGGATCACGGTCGGCGCGGTCTACGCGCTGGTCGCGCTCGGATTCACCATCATCTACAACGCCTCGGACGTGGTGAACTTCGCCCAGGGCGAGTTCGTGATGCTCGGCGGCATGATCACCGTCTTCGCCAACCTCGCGGGCCTGCCCATTCCCCTCGCCGCGCTGGTCGCCATCGCCGCCACCGCCTGCGTCGGTGTCGCCCTCAACAAGCTCGCCATCGAGCCCGCCCGCGGCGCGCCCGTGGTCTCGCTCATCATCATCACCATCGGCGCCTCGATCTTCATCCGCGGCGTGGCGCAACTCGTCTTCGACAAGCAGCTCCACCGCTTCCCCGCCTTCTCCGGCGACACCCCGATCGCCATCCTCGGCGCCACCATCCTGCCGCAATCGCTCTGGGTTCTCGCCGGCGCCGTGGTGGTCTTCATCGGGCTCTGGCTCTTCTTCACCAAGACCCTCACCGGCCGCGCCGTCCTCGCCACCTCGAACAACCGCCTCGCGGCACAGCTCGTCGGCATCAACACCAACTGGGTGATGACGCTCTCCTTCGCGCTCTCCGCCGCCATCGGCGCGCTGGCCGGCGTGCTGGTCACGCCGATCACCAACACCGCCTACGACGTCGGTATCCCGCTCGCGCTCAAGGGCTTCGCCGCGGCGATGCTCGGCGGCATGGGCGCCCCCGTCGGCGCGCTCGTCGGCGGCATTCTCCTCGGCCTCATCGAGTCGCTGACCGCCGGTTACATCAGCTCGGTCTACAAGGACGCCGCCGCCTTCGTCGTCATCCTGATCGTGCTCTTCGTGATGCCGGGCGGCATCTTCGGCCGCAAATCCACGGACCGGGTGTGACCATGACCACCAAGCGCGTCACCCTCCTCGTCCTTGCGATCCTCGTGATCGCCTCGCCGCTCTTCTTCCCCTCCAACTACTATTACCGCGTCGGCTCGCTGATCTTCGTCAACGGCCTCGCCGTCACCGGCCTCGTGATCCTGATCGGCTATGCCGGCCAGATCAGCCTCGGCCACGCGGGCTTCGCCGGCATCGGCGGCTACGCCTGCGCGCTCGCCCCCGCCCACCTCGGCCTCCACCCCGGCCTCGCGGTCCTCCTCGGCGCCGCGCTCTCCGCCGGCCTCGCATGGCTGGTCGGCCGCCCGGTGCTGCGGCTCAAGGGCTACTATCTCGCGGTCGCCACCCTCGGCCTCGGCATCCTTGTCTCGATGGTGCTCGCCAACGAGGCCTGGCTCACCCGCGGTCCCGACGGGATCGAAGTGCCCGACCTCGGCCTCAACGACCTCCTGGAACGCGTCGGCATCGATCTCTCCAACGCGCAGTTCTGGTACTTCTTCTCCGGCCTCGTGCTGGTGATCGGCGCCTGGATCGCGCTCAACCTCTATGACAGCCCGACGGGGCGCGCGCTGCGCGCGCTGCACGGCTCGGAGATCGCCGCCCGCACCGTCGGCATCGACGTCTCCAGCCTCAAGCTCCAGGCCTTCGTCATCTCGGCGGTCTATGCGTCGCTCGCGGGCTCGCTCCTCGCGCTCCAGAACAAGTTCATCACGCCGGACGTCGCGGGCTTCATGCACTCGATCGAGATGGTGACGATGGCGGTTCTCGGCGGGGTCGGCTCGGTGCTCGGCGCCTTCTTCGGCGGCGCGATCCTGACCACGCTGCCGCAGGTGCTGACCGTGTTCCAGGAATACGAGCAGATCCTGCTCGGCCTCGTGATGATGCTCTGCATGATCTTCATGCGCGAGGGGCTGCTTCCCAGCATCCTGCGCGCGCTCCGGGGGAAGGATAAATGACCACGCTTCTCGAAGTAGAGGGCCTCGGCATCACCTTCGGCGGGCTCAAGGCGGTCAGCGACGTGGGCTTCCGCGTCAACCCCGGCGAGATCGTCTCGGTGATCGGCCCGAACGGCGCCGGCAAGACCACGCTCTTCAACATGATCTCCGGCGTCTACAAGCCGTCCGCCGGGTCGGTCAGGCTCGACGGTCAGGACGTGACCGGGCTCGATCCCTTCCTCCTCGCCCGGCGCGGCCTCTCGCGTACCTTCCAGAACCTGCAGATCTTCCAGACGATGACGGTGCTCGAAAACGCCATCGCCGGCTTTCACCTGCAGGAGAAGGGCTCGCTCCTCGCCGACCTCCTGCACCTGCCGTCGATGAAGGCCCGCGCCCGCGCCGCCGAGACGGAAGCCCGCGCGCTCCTCGACCGGGTGCGGCTCGGCAACGCGGCGGAGAAGGAGGCCTCCTCGCTCTCCTACGGCGCGCTGAAGCGGCTCGAGATCGCCCGCGCGCTGGCCTTGAAGCCCCGCGTCCTCCTCCTCGACGAGCCGGCGGCGGGCTGCAACGCGGTGGAGACCGAGGAGATCGATCACCTGATCGCCGAGGTCGCCGCCTCCGGCACGGCGATCCTCCTCGTGGAGCACGACATGAAGATGGTCATGCGCATCTCCAACCACATCGTCGTGCTCGACCACGGCGAGAAGATCGCCGAGGGCAAGCCCGAGGAGGTCAGCCAGAATCCCAAGGTCATCGAGGCGTATCTCGGCACCGATTCACAGGTGGAGGCGACCCATGCTTAGCGTCGAGGGCCTGCGCTCCCGCTACGGCCGCATCGAGGTGCTGCACGGCATCGACCTCGCGGTCAACTCCGGCGAGATCGTCACCGTCGTCGGTGCCAACGGCGCCGGCAAGACCACGCTGCTGCGCTGCCTCTCGGGCGTCCAGCCCGTGTCGGCCGGCACCATCAGCTTCCGCGGCGAGGCTTTCACCGCCGTTCCCGCCTACAAGCGCCTCGGCCACGGCCTCGCGCAGTCGCCCGAGGGGCGGCAGATCTTCACCAACCTGACGGTGGAGGAGAACCTGCGCCTCGGCGCCTTCCTCTACACCGACGACCGGGTGGAGAAGGACATGGCGAACGCCTTCGCGATGTTCCCGATCCTCAAGGAGAAGCGCAACCTCGCCGCCGGCGGCCTTTCCGGCGGCCAGCAGCAGATGCTTGCCATCACCCGCGCGCTGATGGGGCGGCCCTCGTGCCTGCTCCTCGACGAGCCGTCGATGGGGCTGGCACCGATCATCGTCGCGCAGATCTTCGACGTGGTGAAGTCGATGCGCGATCTCGACGTCACCGTTCTCCTCGTCGAGCAGAACGCCTTCGGCGCGCTCAAGATCGCCGACCGCGGCTATGTGCTGGAGACCGGCCGTGTCACCATGAGCGGCACGGCGGCCGAGCTCATCGCCGACCCGCGCATCCGCGAAGCCTATCTGGGGATATGACCATGACCGACACCACCACCCTCGCGTCCCCCGTCTCCATCGCACGCGAAGGCCGCGTCGCCGTCGTCACCATCGACAATCCGCCGGTCAACGCGCTGAGCCAGGCCCTGCGCGGCGCCCTCCGGGACGCGGCCGAGGCCCTCGACGCCGACGCGTCCGTCGATGCCGTCGTCCTCCTCTGCGCCGGGCGCACCTTCATCGCCGGGGCCGACGTGAGCGAGTTCGGCAAGCCGCCGGTGCCGCCGCACCTGCCCGACCTCGTCGCCCGCATCGAGGCGGCGGCGAAGCCGTGGGTGGCCGCCATCCACGGCTCCGCCCTCGGCGGCGGCTTCGAGGTGGCGCTCGCCTGCCGCTTCCGCGTGGCGCTCGCGTCCGCCACCGTCGGCCTGCCGGAAGTCACCCTCGGCATCGTGCCCGGGGCCGGGGGCACCGTCCGCCTGCCGCGCCTCGTCCCGCCCGCCGCGGCCATCGACATCGCCACCACGGGCAAGCCGGTGAAGGCGCCGAAGGCGCTGGAGCTCGGCCTAATCGACCGCATCGTGGAGGGCGACCTCCGCGCCGCCGCCGTCGCCTTCGCCACCGACCCGCCGCCGCTTCCCGCGCCGCTCCGCGACCGCGCGCCCATGACCGCCGACCCCGCCTTCTGGGCCGATGCCGAGAAGCGGGTCAGGAAGGTCGCCCGCGGGGAGGCCGCGCCGCTCCGCGCGCTCGCCTGCCTGCGCCGCGCCACCGAAGCGCCCTTCGACGAGGCGATGGCCTTCGAGCGCGAGACCTTCCTCGCCTTGCGCGCCTCCCCCGAGGCCGCGGCGCTCCGCCACGTCTTCTTCGCGGAGCGCGCCGCCCCGCGGCCCCCGGCGCTGAAGGGCGTCGCGGCGAAGGCGATCGCCACCACCGCCGTCGTCGGCGGCGGCACCATGGGCGCCGGCATCGCCGCGGCGCTCCGCGACGCCGGCCTGCCCGTGACGCTCGTCGAGCGCGACGCCGAGGCGCTGGCACGCGGGCTCGCCAACGTCCGCGCCATCTTCGACGGCGCGGTGAAGCGCGGCCGCCTGACCGACGCCGCCGCCGCGGAGCGGATCGGCGGCGTCGCGGGGACGACGGACTATGCCGACCTCGCCGACATCGATCTGGTGATCGAGGCGGTCTTCGAGGAACTGTCGGTCAAGCGCGCGGTCTTCGAGGCGCTGTCGGTGGCCTGCCGCCCCGACGCGATCCTCGCGACCAACACCTCCTATCTCGATCCGCGGACGATCGCCGAGGGCGTGCCGGGTCCCGGCCGCTTCATCGGGCTGCACTTCTTCAGCCCGGCCAATGTGATGAAGCTCCTCGAGATCGTCCCGACGCCCGAAACCTCGCCCGAGACGCTGGCGACCGGCTTCGCCCTCGCCGCGCGCCTGCGCAAGATCCCCGTGCAGGCCGGCATCTGCGACGGCTTCATCGGCAACCGCATCCTCAAGCGCTACCGCGCCGCGGCCGAGGCCCTCGTCCGCCAGGGCGCGACCGTCGCCGAGATCGACGCGGCGATGCGCGCCTTCGGCTTCGCCATGGGCCCCTTCGAGGCGCAGGATCTCGGCGGCCTCGACATCGCCTTCCTCCAGCGGGAGGGCGCCCGCGCCCGCGGCGAGAACGTGCCGGAAACGCTCGGCGACATCCTCGTCCGCTCGGGGCGCAAGGGCCAGAAGACCGGTGGCGGCTGGTACGACTACGCCCCCGGTGACCGCGCGCCACATCCTTCGCGGACCGTCGCGGCGCTTCTCGCCGAACAGATCGACGCGGGAGGCGGGAGCATGCCGTCCGACGCGATCGCCGGGCATCTCGTTTCGGAGATGGCCGCCGAGGGCGAACTCATCCTCGCCGAAGGCATCGCCGGGCAACCGGCCGACATCGACCTCGTCGAGATCCACGGCTACGGCTTCCCCCGGCGCCGCGGCGGCCCGATGTTCGCCGCCTCCTGAATGGAAACCGGGCGATGATACCAACGGCCACGCCGACTGACCCTTTACTCAGGGGTCGGACACAAGCCCCAGCCGGGCGTTGGGCGTGACGGATGGGCCGCCGGTCTCGACCGTCGGCGAGACCGGCCGCGGACGCCCCTCCCGTCGTGCCGGAGGCACGCCTGCGGCGTGACGGGTGTCCGCGAAGCGCGGCCACCCAGGGGCGCCCCCGTCCGTACTTCGAGGTCCGGCGCTTCCCCACGCCCCATCGCCTCCGGGCCTCCGGCCCTCCAGCGATCGGCCCGGCCGAGGCGGTGCCTCGGCATTGTCGGGCCTGTGCCTCGCGTGCCTTCGGCGCGCTTGGTCGGTAAGTCAACGAGATGGCCGTTGGTCTGAGATCACCCTTCGCCGCTCAATTCGGCGCGGGCCGTCTCGGTTTGCCTTGTCGGGAGTCCAGATCAGGCCGGCGCGCACGCGCCCGCACGTTCCGAGCCCGCGCCCCGAGCCCGTGTCGCGGTCGAGACACCGGCGGATCTTCGCGCCGGCAAGGCACGCTCGACGGTCGGAGAGCGAAGCCATTCCCGCGCCCCGGCCAACCCGCCGTCGATTTCGGGAGCGGGGCATGAAGCCCCGCTCCCCGGGATTGGAATGGTCGCGGTCGGCACCCGCCGAGATCGCCCCCCGGGTCAGACCTGCGTCGTGCGCCGCGCCAGCGCGCTGGTGGTCAGGGATCGGACCAGTGCGAGGACCGAGTTCCGCGTCTCGGGATCGGGGATCGCGGCGTAGGCCTCGACCAGCGTGCGCACCTCGTCGCGCAGCGGACCCTCGGCCACCGAGCCCGCGGGTTCGCCCACGCCGTCGAGCCCTTCGAAGAAATAGCTGGGCGCGACCCCGAGGAAGGTCGCGATCTGGAACAGGCGCCCGGCGCCGATCCGGTTCGATCCCTTCTCGTATTTCTGGATCTGCGAGAATGTGAGCCCGAGGTAGCGGCCGAGACGACCCTGGCTGATGCCAAGCGACTCCCGCCGCTGACGCATCCGCGTGCCTACATGAATATCGACCTTGCTAGCAAAAAGAGACACCACTGACCCCACATACTCACTTCAAAACAGACCCATCGCTCGGCGCCCACGTGCGTCGTGGCGTCGCGTCGGACCGCGCTGCTAGGAAATCCCACCTCTCCCGCGATCAATCTATCTCTGCCTGGTAAGTGAAATGCCACCGTAAAAGTTTGTAACAGTTAATACGAAAATGAAAGCGATCGCTGCCAGTCCCGGCCAATCCCCGAGCATGAAATAGAGCGTCGGCGGAAGTGCGCCGGGCAAAGCGACGTCGATATAGCCGGCGCGCCCGAGGCCGAGACTCTCCACGATCTCGCCGCGCGCGTCGATCATCGCCGAAATTCCTGTATTCGCTGCCCGCGCGAGGGGCACACCCTGCTCGATCGCCCGCGCCCGCGCCTGTGCCAGATGCTGGTAGGGGCCGGAGACCTCGCCGAACCAGGCGTCGTTGGTCAGTTGGACGATCCATTCCGGCCGCCCCCCGGGGGCCCGCGCCCCGTCGGGAAAGATCGCTTCGTAGCAGATGAGCGGCAGGAATGGCGGCAGGCCCGGCGGTGCGACGAGCCGCGGCCCGGGCCCGGGCGAGAAGCCGCCACCGGTCAGCGTCTCGAGGCCCGGTATGCCGAGCCGCGCGACGAGACCCGCCTTCGGGATGTATTCGCCGAAGGGCACGAGATGATGCTTGTCGTAGATCCCCTGCTCGGCCCCGTCCGGCGCCAGCACGGCGAGCGAATTGAACCAGACCTGCCCCTGCGGCCAGAGTTCGACCCGGCGGATGCCAGTGATCAACCGGCCAGCCGGTCCGGTCGCGGCGGCGGCCAGCGCCTGCGCCGCGGGGTCGTCGTCGAGCACGAAGGAGACCGCCGTCTCGGGCCAGAGGGTGACGTCCGGCATCGGATCGGCCGGCGCCCGTGTGAGGTCGATCAGCCGCTGGAAGAATTCGGCGTCCTTGCCGGGCAGCCATTTCTCCTCCTGCCGCGCGTTCGGCTGGACGAGGCGCACGATCACCGGCTCCGCCCGTTCCGGCGCCGGGGCCGCGAGGCGGACCATGCCGAGCGTCCAGCCCGCCGCGACCAGCGCCGCCGCCATCGCCGCGCCGCGCCAGGTCGCGAGGCCGAGCGACAGGCCAGCGACCAGCGTCAGGAAGCCGAGCACATGCGGCCCGAACAGCGCCGCCGTCTGCGCCACCGGCGTCTCGATCCAGGCATAGGCCGGCAGGCCCCATGGAAAGCCGGTCAGCACATGGGCGCGCGCATAGTCGGCGAAGGTCCAGAGCGCGGCGAGGACCAGCACCCGCGACGGACCCGGCGGCCAGACCGCGCGGGCGAGGCCGAAGGCGGCCGCCCAGAACAGCGCGAGCCCGCCGGCCATCCCGGCGAGGGCGAAGGGCGCCATCCATCCGAAGCGCGCGGCGTCGACCATGAAAGGTTCGACGATCCAGAAGAGGTCGGCGGCGAAATAGCCAAGCCCCGCCGCCCAGCCGAGCAGAGCGCCACCGATCGGCCCCCGGCAGCCATCGAGCAGCCGGAACAGGACCGGCAGGCCGACGAACAACAGGATCGGCCAGGAGAGCGGCGCCTGCGCCCCCGCGAGGGCCGCGCCGGCCAGAAACCCGAGCACAAGCCGGCGCCACCCGGAAACCGCCCCTACGCGCGTGGCGATCAAGGTGACGCCCGGAATCACGCGGAACCGCGGACCGGGCGCGGAGGATCCGCGCGGCGCGTACGGCGAAGCATCATGGATCTATTCCGCCGCCTCTGACGGCTTCGCCGTCTCGCGCCGCAGTCGCAGGCGTAAACCCTTGATCTTACGAGCGTCCGCGTCGACCACCTCGAATTCGTGCCCGTCGGGATGGGCAACGATCTCGCCGATCGCCGGCACCCGGCCGGCGAGCCGCGTGACCAGACCGCCGAGCGTATGCACCTTCTCGGCCGTCTCGCGAGAGGCGAGTCGCGTCCCGGTCTCTTCCTCGAAATCGGCGAGATCGGCCCGGGCCTGGGCGAGGAACACGCCGTCGCCCTCGTCGCTCCACAGCTTGTCCTCGGCCTCGTCATGCTCGTCGGCGATGTCACCGACCACCTGCTCCAGCAAATCCTCGAACGTCACGAGGCCATCGACGCCGCCATATTCGTCGATGACCAGCGCCATATGGACATGCGCCGCCTGCATCTTGCGCAGCAGCGCGCCGATCGACATCGAGGGCGGCACATAGAGCAGCGGCCGGACCAAAGGCGTGAGGTCGAACGGCCGCTTCGTCGCCCCGAAGCCGTAGTTCAGCGCAAGATCCTTCAGATGCACCAATCCCTTCGGCTGATCGAGCGTCTCGGAATAGACCGGCAGCCGCGACAGCGTGCTGCTCTGGAACACCGAGACCAGATCCTCGATCGTCGAATCATCCGACACCGCGACGATGTCGGCCCGCGGCACGGACACATCGTCCACGCGCATCTGACGCAGATTGCGCAGATTGACCATCATCTCGCGATCGTTGGAAGCGGCCCTGGCCGGGTCCGAATCGCCGGACGCCTGATCGGTCTGCTCGGCCTCCGGCGCGTCGCGCCTGAAAAGACGCGAGAAGAAGGTCGATCTGGCGGGACTGTCCGGATCTCCGTCGTCGGAAACGCGCTGCCCCGTGGCTGGGAGCCCGTCGGATGTCTCGCCCATGTCTCCTGTCCGGATGTCGCGCCCGAGGGGCGCCCCTAGCGCGAATATGGGTTCCGCAGCCCCATGCTGGCAAGTATTTTCGTCTCGAAAGCTTCCATCGCGTCGGCCTCGTCCTCCATCTCGTGGTCATAGCCGAGGAGATGCAGGACGCCATGCACCACGAGATGCGTCGCGTGATCGCCGAGCGGGATACCCGCCGCCGCGGCTTCCGCCGCGCAGGTCTCGTAGGCGATCGCGAGATCGCCCAGAAACACCGGCTCGTCCTGTTCCGGCGCCGGCGCCGGTCCGTCGAAGGCGGGCCAGGAGAGGATGTTGGTCGGCGCCGGCTTGCCGCGGAACTCGGCATTCAGCCCCGCGATCCGCGCATCGTCGCAGCCGAGGAGGCTGAGTTCGTGCCGGTCGGGATCAAGGCCGGCGGCGAGAAGCGCGGCGCGCGCCGCCCGCTCGGCCAGCTGTCCGAGCCCGGCCTCCGCCCAGCGCGCATCCTCGATCACCGGATCGACGAGCGCCACCGTCTCCGAATCGGAACCGGTCGTGTCCGCGCTCACGCGTCGACCGGTCGCGCGGTCTCGTAGGCGCGGATGATGCGGGCGACCATCGGATGCCGAACCACGTCCTCGGCGGAGAAGCGGGCGAAGCCGATGCCCTCGACGTCGCGCAGGACCCGCTCCGCCTCGATCAGGCCCGACATCACCCCGCGGGGCAGGTCGATCTGCGTCACGTCGCCCGTGATCGCCATGCGACTGCCTTCGCCGA
The DNA here is from genome assembly GCF_937891315.1 of uncultured Amaricoccus sp. Taxonomy (GTDB): domain Bacteria; phylum Pseudomonadota; class Alphaproteobacteria; order Rhodobacterales; family Rhodobacteraceae; genus Amaricoccus. The sequence continues at coordinate 9,851 of NZ_CALAGI010000143.1, forward strand.
GGCGCGTCAGGAACATCTTCATCTGCATCGTCGTCGCGTTCTGCGCCTCGTCGAGCACGACGAAGGCGTTGGCGAGCGTCCGCCCGCGCATGAAGGCGAGCGGCGCGATCTCGATCTGCCGCTCCTCGATCAGCTTCGCCACCTGTTTCGGCGGGAAGAAGTCGTTCAGCGCGTCATAGAGCGGCTGCATGTAGGGATCGACCTTCTCCTTCATGTCGCCGGGCAGGAAGCCGAGCCGCTCGCCCGCCTCCACCGCCGGACGGCTGAGGATGATCTTGTCGACCTGGCCCTCGATGAACATGGCGACCGCCGCCGCGACCGCGAGATAGGTCTTGCCGGTACCCGCCGGACCGATGCCGAACACCAGCTCGTGCCGGAAGAGCTTGCGCACGTAATCATTCTGCGCCGAGGTTCGGGGCTCGACAATCTTGCGCCGGGTGCGGATCTCCAGCGGCTCGGTGCTGAACATCTCGAGCTGGCCGGCCCGCGCGCCCGGCTCGCGCCGGGGTTCCCGCGCCGGGGCGGCGGGGCTGAGGCGGATCACCGCGTCGATGTCGCCGGGGGTCACCGGCCGCCCCTGTTCCAGCCGGGCATAGAGCCCGCGCAGCACCTGCTCGGCCGCGCCGCGCTCGGCCGCCGGTCCGTGCAGCGCGAGATGATTGCCGCGCCGATGGATCGCGACGCCGAGGCGCTGTTCGATCTGCACGATATTGCGATCGAGCTCGCCGCAGAGATCGATCATCAGGCGATTATCCGGAAACTGCAGAATGCTGTCGGATGGGTCATCCGGGGTCGGGGCGGGTGAAGGGGCGTTGATCGCCAATGGGCCTCCGGCGGCGTTGAGACTCTGCTTCGCGGACACTGCCCCACCCGGGACCGCCGCGCAAGCGCCTGTCGGATGGAGAGCATCGGGCGGCGCGAAACCCGTCTGCCCGGCCTCAGGCGGCGCTGACCGCCTGCTTCTTGCCGCAGACGACCTTGCAGACGTGGGGGGTCTGGTGCGCCCAGTATGCTTCCAGATGGTTCAGAAACGCGTCATAGGCGGCGCGCGCCGACGCGAACCCCACCTGGTCGATGTTCATCCTTCGCGTGTCGAATGTGTCGAACGCATCGCCAATCCAACTGTCACCCTGTGGGAACATACCCCTGTCTTTCATGTAGATCCGGCGCCCGACGTGGCAGCACGGCGAGAGATATCCCATGAAATCGATGAAAGCCTCGGAGGCGCGGCGCGCCTCGCAGGAGATAACAACCTCGGTCCTTGCCAGATCCTCCACGGCGATCTTGTGAGTCGTCGCGGATTTCGGGGCAAGGGTTATGGTCGGTGGCATGAGGACGTACTCCTCACCCTTGTGGGAATAGGTGAAGGACGGCTTTCCTCCGAACCTGTTGGACGGATACGAACGGAAGTTGACGAAGCCCCGCGCTCCGGCCATCTGTTCCGCGGTGGTCACCTCATGCTCGTTGTGCCGGAATACCAGCATCCACCATTCGGCCTCGCCCCCCTCCGATATGAACGCCTCGGTGTTCCGCATGATCCGCGAAAAGTCCGTTCCGACCCGGTACAGACGGTTGGTCTCGTGGCTTGCCCCGTCGATGGCGGCGATCAGTCGGAACGAATGCCCCGACGCCGCCCCGGCCAGATCCCGCCACCAGGACACCGGTCGAATGGACGCGTTGCTGTAGACCTTGATGGCCAGTGCTGGATTGCATGCCCAGCAATATTGAAGAATCGGGACAAGATCCGGCACGACGGCGGGGTCTCCATAGTTTCCGCAAAAGAAGATGGACCTGAGGGTGCTCATGAATTCCGGAGGGCTGTAGCGCTGGAAATCGCCGAGCGAACAGACCCGCCGCGCAAGCCAGTCCTTTGGCTTGCAGCCATCGGGATCCGTCCTCGCGCATTGCGGGCATCCGGCGTTGCAGAGATCGGTGAGGTCATAGTGGACACGGCTTATTGTCATGCCCACCCCAAGAGACAATTTCGCACCAGCCGTTTGTACGCCAACGCGAATTTTCCCGCAATGGAATCGCCGATGTCTTGACCCCGCGCGTCCGCGGACCTGATCCGGGACTTTGCGCTAGCTCGCCAGTTCTCCGGACAGCGAGTTGGTTCCGGCGGCGGTTACTCGCGCCGCCACCACCCTCCCCACCAGGGTCGGATCGGCCTTCAGATGCACCGCGTGCAGATAGGGCGACTTGCCCACCAGCTGACCCGGATCGCGCCCCGCCTTCTCCAGCAGCACCGGCAGCGTGCGTCCGACCATGGCCGCCTGGTATACCGCCTGCTGCCGGGTCAGCAGCGCCTGCAGGCGCAGCAGCCGCTCGGACTTTACCTCGGCCGGCAGATCGTCGCGCCCGGCGGCGGGCGTGCCCGGACGGGGCGAATAGGCGAAGGAGAAGGCCTGCGCATAGCCGACCGCCTCGATGAGATCGAGCGTCGCCTGGAAATCCGCCTCGGTCTCGCCCGGAAAGCCCACGATGAAATCGCCCGACAGCGCCATGTCCGGCCGCGCCGCGCGGATCCGGTCGATCAGTGCCAGATAGTCCGCCGCGGTGTGCCGGCGGTTCATCGCCTTCAGGATCCGGTCGCTGCCGGACTGGACCGGCAGATGCAGGAACGGCATCAGCTTCGGCTCCTCGGCATGGGCCGCGATCAGGTCGTCGCCCATGTCGTTCGGATGCGAGGTCGTGTAGCGGATCCGCTCCAGCCCCTCGATTCCGGCGATCTCGCGCACGAGGCCGGCGAGCGTCGCACCCTCGGCGTCGCGATAGGCGTTCACGTTCTGGCCGAGCAGCGTCAGTTCGACAACGCCGCGCGCGACGAGATCGCGCGCCTCCGCCAGCAGGCGCGCCGCCGGCCGCGAAACCTCCGCGCCGCGGGTATAGGGCACGACGCAGAAGGTGCAGAACTTGTCGCAGCCCTCCTGCGCCGTCAGGAAGGCCGCCGGCGCGCGGCGCGCGCGCGACCCCTCGGGCAGATGGTCGAACTTGTCCTCGGGCGGGAAGTCGGTGTCGATGGCGCGCGCGCCGCGCTCCAGCATCGCCGGCAACCGGTGATAGGCTTGCGGCCCGACGACCAGATCGACCATCGGCGCCCGGCGCAGGATCTCCGCCCCCTCGGCCTGGGCGACGCAGCCCGTAACCCCGACCCGCAACTCCGGCTTCGCGGCCTTCAGCGGACGCAGGCGCCCGAGGTCGGAATAGACCTTCTCCGCCGCCTTCTCGCGGATGTGGCAGGTGTTGAGCAGTATGAGATCAGCCTCCTCGGCGACCTCGGTCGGCTCGTAGCCATTGGCGCCGAGCGCCGCCACCATCCGCTCGCTGTCATAGACGTTCATCTGGCAGCCGTAGGTCTTGACGAACAGCTTCTTCTTGCCTTCCGTCATGCCGTCCGGGCCGGAATTCGCGGGTTCGACGCTGTCGGCGGAAAAATTGGCGGGCTCGGCCATGGCCGTCTCTCCAAAAGAGAAGGGGCGCGCGAACCCTTCGGCCGCGTGCCCCCTCTAGCCGTCGCGCCGGTTCGGCGCAAGCGAGCCCTATTTCGCGCGCGGCTTGCGCCCGAGGCCGATCTTCTTCGCCAGTTCCTGACGCTTGGCCGCGTAGTTCGGCGCGACCATCGGATATTCCGCCTTCAGGCCCCACTTCGCGCGATAATCCTCGGGCGTCATGCCGTAGGCGGTCATCAGGTGCCGTTTCAGCATCTTCAGCTTCTTGCCGTCTTCGAGACAGATGATGTAGTCGTCCGTCACCGACTTCTTGATCGGAACCGCGGGCGTCAGCTCGACCGACGCCGTCTCCTCGCCACCGGCCAGTTCGGAGAGCTTGGCAAAGACGGACTGGATCAGTTCTGGGACGTCGTTCTGGACGATCGCGTTGTTCGCCACATGGGCGGACACGATCTCCGTCGTCAGGGCAAGGATCTCTCCGCGACCGATGATTTGATCTTCCGTCATCAACGTATTCCTGATTCTGGAACCCGAAGTGGCGCCCGCCTACCACAGGTTACTTGGTTTCTCGGCCTCGCTCGCTGGTCAACGAGCGTTGCGCCAACGAAGCCTTAAGGTAACAGTATCGTAGTTCAGTAAAATTCCTTTGACAAGTGATCGGCCAAAAAGAAGTAGAAAATTTTCATCACACTGTCGGTACCGCAGGAACGCTGGCGTCAGCCGGGAAGTATGCAATCCACGAGTTTTCCGACGATGATGACGTTTTCGGTCGCGATGTTCCCGCCGATGATATCAATTGGCGGTTGCGTTGGCGATATCATGCCGATCTGGCCGATGGCTGTTTGAGCCATCTTCCGCCTATCGGCCATGCCGGCCTCGAGTCCGAATGCCTCTGGAAACCACCTTCGAGGCCGTCAGTATAGTCCGGTGAAACGACCCGCCCATCCCACGTCGCGAATTTCTCGCGCTTCGCAAGTTGACGCGGAGGCAGCGCGCCGTTCCGTCCCGCCCTCGGCCACGCAGGCACGAATTGCCGGCGACGGAGACATCGTTTTTCTTGGATTCGCCTCCCGGCGACGCTTTCCTCAGGCCGCCGTCAGCCCCCTCTGCTCCAGCAGGGCCTCGACCCCCGGCATCCGACCCCGGAAAGCGACATAGAGGTCGGCCTCGTCGCGCGAACCGCCGGCGCCGTAGATGTTGTCGGCCAGCCGCCGGGCCGTCGCCGGATCGAATACGTCGCCCGTCTCGCGGAAGGCGGAAAAGGCGTCGGCATCCATCACTTCGGACCACATGTAGGAATAGTAGCCGGACGAATAGCCGTCGCCCGAGAAGACATGCGCGAAATGCGGCGTCGCATGCCGCATCACGATGGCCGGCGGCACATCGAGCCGGGCCAGCGTCGCGGCCTGCGCCGCCATCGGGTCCGCCGGCGCCGCCCCGGCGTGGAAATCGAGATCGACCAGTGCCGAGGTGACATATTCCACGGTCGAGAAACCCTGATCGTAGTTCCGCGCCGCGAGCAGGCGGTCGAGCAGGTCGCGCGGCATCGGAACGCCGGTCTCGGCGTGGCGGGCATGCGCTTCCAGCACCTCCGGCGTTGACAGCCAATGCTCGTAGAGCTGGCTCGGCAACTCCACGAAATCCCGGGCGACGGATGTGCCCGCGATGAAGCCGTAGGTCACGTCCGACATCAGCACATGCAGCGCATGGCCGAATTCGTGGAACAGCGTACGCGCGTCGTCGAAGGTCAGCAGGCAGGGTTCGCCCTCGGGAGCCTTGGCGAAGTTGCAGACATTGATCGCGATCGGTCGCGTCTCGCCGTCGAGCTTCGACTGAATCCGGAAGTTCGAGCACCAGGCTCCGGAGCGTTTCGAGGGGCGCGCGAAATAGTCGCCGATGAAGACCCCCATGTGCCGCTCGCCGCGACGGACCTCCCAGGCCCGCGCGTCCGGATGGTGCAGCGGCGCCGCGATCGGCCGGAAGTCGAGGCCGAAGAGCCGTCCCGCGACGTCGAAAGCCGCGGCGATCATGTGATTGAGTTCCAGATACGGCTTCACCTCGGCCTCGTCGAGGTCATGCTCCAGTTTCTGGCGGATCGCAGAATAGAACCGCCAGTCCCAGGGTTCGAGCGCGCCGTTGATCCCGTCGCCGCGCATCAGCTCCTCCAGCCGCGCCGCGTCCGACAGCGCCCGTGCCCGCGCCGGCGTCCAGACCGCCATCAGCAGCGCGCGCACCGCGTCCGGGGTCTTCGCCATCTCGTTGTCGAGCTTGAAGGCCGAAAAGGACGGATAGCCGAGCAGCCGCGCCCGCTCCTCGCGCAGCCTCAGTGTTTCGGCGACGATCTCGCGATTGTCGGTGGCACCGCCGTTCGCCCCGCGCGCCACCCAGGCGCGGAACGCCCGCTCGCGCAGATCGCGCCGCCGCGAGAATTGCAGGAACGGCACGATCAGGCTGCGCGACAGCGTCACCACATGGCCGCCATGCCCGCGCTCGCTCGCCGCCTCGGCCATCGCCGCGATCAGGAAATCCGGCAGCCCGTCCAGATCCTCCGGCGCCAGCGCCATTTGCCAGGACTTTTCGTCCGCCAGCACATTCTGCGAAAAGGCGGTGCCTAGGCTTGCCAGCCGGCTTAGAACTTCGGTCAGCCGCTCGCGATCCCCGCCTTGAAGCCGGGCACCGGCCCGCACGAACATCCGGTGGTAGAGTTCCAGCACCCGCCGCTGCTCCGCCGTCAGGCTGAGCTCGGCGCGCTTCTCGAAGAGCGCGTCCACCCGCGCGAACAGCGCCGCGTTCATCATGGTCGCCGAACTGTGCGCCGACAGCTTCGGACTCAGGTCCCGCTGCAACGCCTCGATCGCGTCGCTGGTATTGGCGCCGGCCAGATTGAAGAACACCGACGCCACCCGGTCGAGCCGGTGCTCGGCGCGCTCCATCGCCTCGATCGTGTTGGCAAAGGTCGGCGGCTCGGCATTCCCGGCGATGGCGTCGATATTGGTCCGTGCCTCGGTCATCGCCGCGTCGAAGGCCGGCGCGAACTGCTCGACCTCGATCTCCGCGAATGGCGGCAGGCCGAAGGGCGTGGTCCATTCGTCGAAGAGCGCCGAAGTAACGGCCATGACAACCTCCCGATTTCATCGCGGCGCGACAATCGGGAGGTTGTCGTCCGGGGTCAAGACCCCGCCATGCCCAAGTTCACGACGGCGTTCATGAACGGGCCCGTCATGAGCACGCCTGGTCACGAGCCGGGCGCCGCTCCGTTGACCGTCTGATCGACGCCGGCCGCGAAGGCGCGGATCAGCGCGGCGTAGAAATCGCTGCTGCCCGGGGTGATCGTGGCGCCGGCGCCCGACGCCCCGGCCAGCGCCTGGGACGAGGTCGCGGTCACGGTATAGGCCGACAGCCGCTGGCCCCGCCGGTCGGTCAGCGTCACCTGCCCGCTCAGGGTCGAGTTCTGGCCGAACTGCGAGGAATAGGCGTTGGCCAGCGACAGTTCGTCCACATCGACGTTCAGCACCGCGCCGCTCGGGGAGATATCCCCCACGAACTGGGTGGCGAGCGCGGTCTGCAGGTCGGTGCTGAGGCGGCCCCAGTAGTTCACGGCCTGGGCGTTGCCGATGGCCGTCAGATCGGTATCGACGGTGATCTCGGAAATCGGCTGCCGGATCGGCGCCTCTTCTTCGCCGCCGGAACAGGCGGCGAGCGCGATCGCGGACGCGGTCAACAGGGCGAGTGCCTTCATGACAATAGTCCTTCCTGTAATTGTGGCGGTGCGTCACAGCTCTCGCGGGCGATGACGGGTCTCTGCGGAAAACGCCGTCACCCGAACTAAGGTTCCCCCATCCGGACTGGTGGGCGGCGCCCCGGTCGGAAATCACCTCCCATCGGTCGGCCTCCCGCGCTTGCCCGTCGCCCGCTTCGACTACAGAATCGCAAACGCGCGTCATGCGCCGGATCAAGGGGTAGCGAGAGATGAAGAGCCATGCCCGCGCGGTTGTGGTCGGTGGCGGCGCCGTTGGCGCGGGGATAGCCTATCATCTCGCGCGCGCCGGCTGGTCCGACGTCGTCCTGCTCGAACGCGACGAACTCACCTCGGGCTCGACCTGGCACGCCGCCGGGCTGCTGCCGCTCTTCAACATGAGCTATGCGACCAGCCACATCCACGACTATTCGGTGAAATTCTACAAGACGCTGGAGGCCGAAACCGGACTCAATGCCGGCTTTTCCGTCGTCGGCAACCTGCGCATGGCCCAGACCGACGCGCGGATGGACGAGTACCGCCTCTATGCCACGACCGCCGAGACGATCGGCGTCCCGTTCGAATTCCTCAAGCCGGCCGAGATCAAGGCACGCTGGCCGCTGGTCCGGACCGAGGATCTGAAGGGCGCGCTGTTCCATCCGACCGACGGCTACATCAACCCCGCCGATGTCACCCAGGCGATGGCCAAGGGCGCCCGCCAGCGCGGCGTCGAGATCGTCCGCCGCGCCCAGGTCGACGGCTACGACTGGACCGGCGCGGAATGGATCGTGCGCGGCCGCGTGATGATCGAGCGCGGCGGCAACCTCGTCCCCTCCGAGGAGCACTTCGAGATCCGCGCCGAGCATGTGGTGACCGCCACCGGCAACCACGCCCAGCGCACCGCCGGCCTGCTCGGCATCAAGTCGCCGGCGATCCCGGTCGAGCATCAGTATATCGTCACCGAGCCCGACCCCGCGCTCGTCGAATGGCGCAAATCGAATGGCGAGCATCCGGTGCTGCGCGACGCGGACGCCAGATGGTACGTCCGCGAGGAGCGCGGCGGCTGGATCCTCGGCCCCTACGAAGACGGGGCGCCCGCCCGCTTCGAATACGCCGTGCCCGACAGCTTTCGCGCCGACCTCTTCCCGCTCGACCTGGAGCGGATCGAGGAGGAATACATGTCCTTCATCCACCGGATCCCGACCTCCGAACAGGTGGGCCTCAAGGACGATTTCAACGGCCCGATCTGCTACACGCCCGACGGCAACCCGCTGGTCGGGCCGGCTCCGGGCCTGCGCAACATGTGGCTGGCCGAAGGTTTCTCCTTCGGTATCACCGCCGCCGGCGGCACCGGCTACTATCTCGCGCAGATGATGGTCGAGGGTGAGGCCGAGATCGACATGGCGAGTCTCGACCCCAAGCGGTTCGGACCTTGGGTCACCACCGAATACGCCGCGCGAAAGAACGAGGAATGCTATTCCCACGTCTTCGTGCCGCACCACCCGGACGAGGAGCGGGAGGCCTGCCGCCCGCTGCGCACCGCCCCGTGCTACGATCGGGTGAAGGCCCGCGGCGCGCGGTTCGGCGTGGTGAACGGCTGGGAGCGCCCGAACTATTTCGCACCCGAGGGCTTCGACGACCACGCCTCGCGCAGCTTCCGCCGCGGCGGCTGGTGGCAACACGCGGTCGAGGAAGCCCGCGCGATCCGCGAGGGCGTCGGCCTGATCGACGCCTCCGCCTTCACCAAGCACCGGATCAGCGGGCCGGGCGCGACGGCCTTCCTCGACTGGTTCACCACGAACAAGCTGCCGAAGGTCGGTCGGATCAACCTGACCTACGCGCTGACCGCGCAGGGCACCACCCGCACCGAATACACGATCCAGCGCATTTCGGAGACCGAGTTCTACCTCGTCTCCGCCGGCGCCTGGACCGACTACGACGCCGATTTCCTGCGCAAGGCCGCCGAGGACAAGGCCCCCGAATTCGGGTATATCGAGATCCAGAACGTCACCACCCAGTTCGGCGTCTTCGCCCTCGCGGGGCCCAGGTCCCGCGACCTGCTCAAGTCGCTGATCCGCGACGCCGAACCCGAAACCGCGCTCTCCAACAAGCGGTTCCCGTGGCTGTCGGCGCGGCGGATCGAGCTGCTCATGTGCCCGGTCAACGCGCTGCGCGTCGCCTATACCGGCGAGCTCGGCTGGGAGTTGCATCATCCGATCGAGATGCAGAACTATCTGTTCGACAAGCTGATGGAAGCGGGCGACCCGATGGGCCTGAAGCTCGTCGGCGCCCGGGCGCAGAACTGGCTGCGGCAGGAGAAGAGCTACCGCGCCTTCGGCACCGAACTCGGCCGCGACGCGACGCCGCTCGAGGCCGACCTGCCGCGGTTCGTCGACCTGTCGAAGGACTTCCACGGCAAGGCCGCGATGGAGGCGAAGGGCATCCGCTCGAAATGCGTGACCCTGCTCGTCGATGGGCCGGCGGACGCCGATCCCTGGGGCCGCGAGGCGCTCTATCTCGACGGGACCAGGGTCGGGCGGCTGACCTCCGGCGGCTATTCGGTCGCCTTCGGCCAGTCGATCGGCATGGGCTATGTCCGCCCGGACCTCGCGACCGTCGGCACCGCGCTCAAGGTCCGCATGCTCGGCGAGTTGTGGGACGCGCGCATTGTCGAGGACAGCCCCTACGACCCGGCCAACGCCCGCATCCGCGCCGACGGCTGAGGTTCGTCGCGACGCATGACCGGCCGGGGCGATCGGTCCCGGCGCCCATGGTAACCCCCGCGCGCCTCGTCTAGCGTGGCGCCGAATCCGCGCGGCGGCCGCGCGGGAAAACGGACACGCCGCCGGGCCGGCGGCAAACACGGGGGATCCGCCATGCCTGCATCCATTCGCCTCGCCGCCGCGCTGCTGCTGTCCGGGCTCGCGCTACCGGCCGCGGCCGAGGGAACGCTCGACAAGCTCAAGGCCAGCGGCGAAATCCATCTCGGTTATCGCGCCGACGCGGCGCCGCTGTCCTACGCCGGCGGCGATGGATTGCCGGCCGGCTATACCGTCGATGTCTGCGAGGCGGTCGCCGAACTGCTGGGCACGGCGCTCGGCACACCGCTGAAGCCAAGCTATGTGCTCGTCACCGCCGAGGATCGCTTCGACGCCGTGGCCGATGGCCGCGTCGATCTCCTCTGCGAGCCTTCGACCGTCACCCTCACCCGACGCGAGCAGATCGATTTCTCGATTCCGACATTCGTCGACGGCGCCGCCGTGCTGTTGCCGAAGGGCGCGAGCCCGGAACTTTCGGCACTCGCGGGCAAGAAGGTCGGCGTGGTCGAGGGGACGACGACCGAGGATGCGCTCCGAAACACCCTCGCCGCGACCAAGACCGACGCGACGATCGTGCCCGTCGCGTCGCACGAGGCCGGGATCGCCGCGCTCGAAGCCGGGACGATCAGCGCCTATTTCGGCGATCAGGCGATCCTGTTCCACCTGCTGGCGACCAGCGACAAGTCGGATGCACTGTCGATCTCGGACAATACGCTGACGGTGGAGAAACAGGCGCTGGGCCTGCCGCTCGGCGACGGCGCCTATCGCCTGGCCGTCGACCGGGCGCTCAGCGAACTCTATCACACCGGCCGGATGGTCGAGATCTTCAAGGCAAACCTGCCCGGCGCCAAACCCGGCCCGGCGCTCAGCGCCCTGTTCCTGCTCGCGCCCGAACTACCGTAGGAGTTCGGCTCACCGCGCTGTTCCGCGCGCCGTGCTTGTCGATCCTCTCGACCACGGCCACGGACCGCGTGCCGGCGGCCAACGCGGCCGATCCGGCCGCGAGCGCCCCCCTCTTCACGACAACACGCACTTTTCACCTTCTCGGATCAGCTTGCCTGAGCGGATTCCCAACATGAGGTTGGACTCCCCGGCGGAAGGGGCTAATCGGAACGCCGATGCCGAAGAAGAGCAATCTCAAACCGAAAGGCCGCCAGGCGGCGGCCCTGGCAAAGGCCGGGCGACCGCCGAGCCTGCAGGTCGGCGCGCTCTGCTACCGCCGCTCGGGGAAGGGCCTGCGCATCCTGCTCATCACCAGCCGCGACACCGGACGCTGGATGATCCCCAAGGGCTGGCCGATGCGCAACCGCACGGAAGCCCAGGCCGCCGCCCGCGAAGCCTATGAGGAAGCCGGCCTGCGCGGCGAGGTGGTCGAGAACAGCATCGGCTTCTACACCTATCTGAAGCGGCTGAAGGGCGGCGAGGGCCTGCCCTGCGTCGTCCGGCTCTACCCGCTCGAAGTGCGCGAGATGCTGCGGAAATATCCCGAGAGCGGCCAGCGCCGGGTCAAATGGTTCTCCCCCGCCCGCGCGGCGCGCAAGGTCGCGGAACCCGAACTCGCCGCCTGCGTCCGCGAGTTCGATCCCGACCGGATCGGTTGACGCGGAACGCTTTTCCGCGCCGGGCGGTTGTGATCCGCCAGCCGGATCGCCATGATCCGTCGGGACGCGAGAGGGCCCCGAGTCGCCGATGGACAGCCTGAATCCCGAACGGCAGTCGTCGCTGGCACCGTTCCGCAACAGCACCTTCCGCGACATCTGGATCGCCAGCCTCGCCTCGAATTTCGGCGGGCTGATCCAGATCGTCGGCGCCGGCTGGCTGATGACCTCGCTCAGTTCCTCGGTCGACATGGTGGCGCTGGTCCAGGCCTCGACGACGCTGCCGGTCATGCTCTTCTCGCTGACCGCCGGGGCGATCGCCGATAATTTCGACCGGCGCCGTGTGATGCTGGTGGCACAGTGCTTCATGCTCGCGGTATCGCTCGGGCTGGCACTCTGCGCCTGGTTCGGGCTGCTCACGCCCTGGGCGCTGCTTGGCTTCACCTTCCTCATCGGCTGCGGAACGGCGCTCAACAATCCCTCCTGGCAGGCCTCGGTCGGGGATATCGTGCCGCGCGCCGACCTGCCGGCGGCGGTGGTCCTGAACAGCGTCGGCTTCAACATCACCCGCAGCGTCGGCCCGGCGATCGGCGGCGCCATCGTCGCCGGCGCCGGGGCCGCCGCCGCCTTCGCGGTCAATACCCTCAGCTATTTCGCCCTGATCTTCGTCCTGCTGCGATGGCGCCCGCGCGAGATCGTCCGCGCCCTGCCCCGCGAAACCCTTGGCATGGCGATGGGCGCCGGCCTGCGCTACGTCGCCATGTCGCCGAACCTCGGCAAGGTCATGCTCCGCGCCTTCGTCTTCGGCGCCTCCTCGATCGCCGCCCAGGCGCTGCTGCCGCTCGTCGCGCGCGACCTGGTGGCGGGCGGGCCGCTCACCTACGGCGTCCTGCTCGGCGCCTTCGGCATCGGTGCCATCGGCGGCGCTTTCTCCGCCGGCCAGTTCCGCGCCCGCCTCTCCAGCGAGGGCGTGGTGCGCTGCGCCTTCCTCGGCTTCGCGGCCTGCGCGACGATCCTTGGCCTGAGCCACAGCGCGTGGCTCAGCGGTTTCGCGCTGCTGTTCGGCGGCGCGAGCTGGGTACTCGCGCTGTCGCTGTTCAACACCACGGTCCAGCTTTCGACTCCGCGCTGGGTGGTCGGCCGCGCGCTGGCGCTCTATCAGACCGCGGCCTTCGGCGGCATGGCGCTCGGCGCCTGGGTCTGGGGCGCGGTCGCAGAGCGCCATGGCGCCGAAACCGCGCTCCTGCTCGCAGCCGGCGTGATGCTGCTCGGCCTCGCCATTGGCCTGCGCCTGCCGCTGCCCGACCGCGCCGATCTCGACCTCGATCCGCTGAACCGCTGGCGGATGCCGCAGGTCTCGCTCGATCTGAAGCCGCGCAGCGGCCCGGTGGCGATCCTGATCGAATACATGATCCGGCCGGAGAACGAGGCCGAATTTCTCGATGTGATGACCGATCGCCACCGCGTCCGCCGCCGCGACGGCGCCCGGAACTGGACGCTGATGCGCGACATGACGAACCCGATGCTCTGGATGGAAAGCTACCAGACGCCGACCTGGGTGGAATACCAGCGCCATAACCAGCGCATCACCAACGCCGACGCCAGCATCGGCGACCGCCTGCGCGCGCTGCATAGCGGCGAGGAGCCTCCGCGCGTGCATCGCATGATCGTGCGTCAGACGAGCTGGATGCACCACGAGGAGTCGGGGAAGCACCTCGCCCACGAAATGCATTGAACCGCGCGGACGCTCCGCGGCCGGGCCGGAAGAGGCGCTCCCTTCGGGGACGAGGCCGAGCGGGTCGAAACCCGCGATCAGCGGCCCGGCGGTGCCATCGTGGCGCCTGCCGACGGCGCCCCTTTTCGAATCCTGACGTATGCCGCGCCGGCTACATCCACTCGCGCGCGAGGGCGCGGCGCGGATCAAACAGCATCGACCGGCCGGCGGCCATCGCGCGACCGATCGTACTCCGTCCCGGTGCGTTGGTGGCGACGCGGGGCGCGGCGGCGGTGACCGCCCGCCGCTCCGTCCCACCAACGATCTCGCGCAGGAACGCATCGACCCGATCCGCCGCCGCCTCGCGGGTCAGTCGCGACTCGAAAAGCTGGAAAGCGTTCTCCGCCATCCTGTTCCGAAGTCGTGCGTCGTCCAGCAACCGACCCGCCTCGCGGACCCATTCCGCCGGATCGTTGGTGATGACGCCGCTCTCGGGCGTGAAGAACTGCGCGTGGTCGGCCTCGTCGCTGGCGATCACCGGCACCTTGGCATCGAGATAGCCGAGGATCTTGCCGAAGGACTTGCCGCGGCTGAACTCCGACTGCGTCATGATCGGCGAGAGACCGACCGCGACGCTGCGCAGCGAGCGCAGGAAATCGCCGTATTCGAAGCGAGGATAGAGCACGATATTCTCGCTCGGACCGAAGGCTTGGTGAATTGCCCGCCGCTCGTCCTCGGAATTCGCGCCATAGAGCCGCAGGGTGAAGTTCCGGCCGGTGGCCTTGAGCGCGAAATAGAAGGCGCGGACGAATTCGAGCTCGCGCGGATAGCGCAAGGGCGCGCGCTGCGCCCAGGCGATGACCGGCGGCCGGTCGTGGTGATCAGGCCGCTCCTCGACGCTGACCGGGGTGCCGGTCCAGACCACGTTGGTGTTCGCATTATGCGCGAGGCACCAGTCGGAAATGAAGCTGCTACCGGCGATCACCCCGCGCGCCCCGGCGCAGGTACGGGCGATGCGGTCGTGGAGCTTGGGGTCGTAGAAATCCGCGTCGTCGATATCGAGCACATACGGCCGACCCTCGGCGAAGGTGGCATCGTTCAACTCGTGCCGGCACTGCTGGAAAAAGAGGAGATCGGGATCATAGCGATGGATCAGCCGATGCCGAGCGCCGCCGCCGAGCTGCCGGGGCACGGTGATCGTCTGCCAGCCGCGTTCCCGCAGGGCCTCGGCCACGTTGTAGGCGCGCAGATGGCTCGCACCTTCGCGGACGCTCGATGGAAAGAACATGATCCGCGGTCCGCGTTCGCCGATCATATGCGGATAGAGCGACAACTCCCGGTAGGTATGCCCGGCGAACGCCCGAGCCCTGTGATAGAGCGACATCGTTGAATCCCTGTTGCTTGCCTCTGTCCGCATGCCGATTCCGGCTTTTTGTCTGGTGGCCGCCGGGCCGATACGCGATCGGCTTGGCAGGGTCGTAGCCGTGAGACGAACCCGCGTACTCTGGCGCCGAGGGCTCTCCCTGGAGTTGAACACGGGACGCGGATTCGGGCCATGGCCCGAAGTCCCCATGAGAGTGGATCGGCGGAAATCCGCCGTTTTGCATTGGGTTGCACATGAAAGTTAACGTTCGGGACGTTAACTGGTTCCAATGCCTTTGGAGGAACCTGCGATCAGCATCGCGGCGTCGGCAAGGGGGCCCGTCGGCGGCAGGACCGAGCGGCAGCAGAGATAGCGCGGCCGCCAGCTCGGCTGGAACCGGGCGAGGAAGGCGCGCTGACCGTCGGCGCCCGGAACGCGGCGGAGCACGATCGCGGCGAAGCGGTGCCAGAGCTCGGCGTCGCGCCGCCCGGAGCCTCCGGCCAGCGGCGCGGTGCCGAGGCTGATTTCCTGGAAACCCTTCGCCGCGAGATCGAGCATGATGGCAAGCAGCAGGAATTCCAGCGTCTCGGGCGGCGCCGAGGGCCGGCACCGCGCCAGGTCGATCGCCGCGGTGCGCCCGGCCGTCAGGATATTGGCAAAGGCGAGATATTCTCCCTCGCGCCGGGCGACGGCGACCGGGAAGCGGCGGATATAGGCTTCGTCGAACCGGCCCATCGCGAAGCGCCGCTCGCGCCCGCCCCGCGCCGAAAGCCAGGCATCGGAAATGCCGCGCAGGCTCGCGACCAGCGCGTCGGCGCGCGGCGGCGGCAGGAACTCGACGCGCACTCCGAGCTCCCGGCCGCGCGCGCGGCAGGCCCAGAGGCCGGCGCGGCCGGGACCGTCCAGCGAGAAGCCGAGCAGCGGCACCAGCGCCTCCTCGGACATGCGGTGCAGCGCGAGGCCCATCTCCACCGACTGCCCGCCGAACCGCGGCGGCGCCTCGTAGAACACCGGCCGCGCGCCGGCCGCCCGCGCCGCGTCGTGGAACGACCAGGCCAGCGTCTCGCAAGCCTCCGGCGTGCCGACCGGAGCGCCGAGCGCGATCCAGGACGCGCCGCGCAGGCCGTAGGACAGCACCGCCTCGCCATCCTCGGAGAACATCAGACGCTTGTCGCCGGTGACGGCGACGAGATCGCGCGCCGTGCCATGCGCCTCGATGATGCCCCGCGCCCGACCGAGGGCGGCGGGATCGGACGGGAACCAGCGCGGATGCCGTGTCCGCATCGCCGCCACGAGGAGGCCGAGCGTCAGGAACACGCTGCCCGCCAGCGCCGCGCGCTGCGCACGGGGTCCACCGTCCGCCAGCGTGAATTCCCACCACATGGCGCTGGCATAGGGCGCGCTGCGCACCGCGACGAGATAGGTAGCCGTGATCGAGGCGACGATCGCGATGGTGAGCAGCACCCATTGCGCCGAGAGCACGCCCTGGGTCAGCGGCGCGGCGCGATAGAATTCGCGCCGGCAGGGAAGCAGCAGCAGCGCGAGGGCGAGCAGGATCAGCGCCCGGTCGATGTCGTTGCCATGCA
Organism: uncultured Amaricoccus sp.; assembly: GCF_937891315.1. Lineage (GTDB taxonomy): Bacteria > Pseudomonadota > Alphaproteobacteria > Rhodobacterales > Rhodobacteraceae > Amaricoccus. The sequence goes on from NZ_CALAGI010000143.1 coordinate 26,116, forward strand.
GCAGCGCCGCGACGATTCCGACCGACAGCGCCGCCAGCACCAGCCAGAAGGCGGCGCGCGAGCGGCGGAAGATGCCGTGCGCCAGTACCACCAGCGCCGAGCCGACGATGCTGGAGAGGAGCGCGCCCCCCTCCATCATGACGAGCGGCAGCAGCCGCTCCAGCCGGTCCGCCGTCAGTGCCGGGTTGCGCAGCAGGCCGGAGAACATCATCAGCAAGCCGGAGCCCAGCACCAGGATGCCCATGGCGAGCGGGATCACCGTCTGTCCGGCGCGCAGGATCGGCGCCAGCCGTGCGAAGACGGCGCCGCCGCGCGCCCGCGCCGTCCAGATCTCGGACGCCGACAGCAAGACCAGGGCGACGACGAAGGGCAGGAGATAATAGATGAGGCGAAAGAGCAGCAGGCCGCTCACCGCCTCGTTGACCGGCACCGAGCTGCCGAGCGCCGCGATGATCACGCTCTCGAAGACGCCGACACCACCCGGCACATGGCTGATCACGCCGACCATGGTGGCCACGGCGAAGACCACGACGAAGGTGGAGAATTCCATCCCCGCCGTCGGCAGCAGGACGAAAAGCGCCGCCGAGGCCATGGTGATGTCGATCAGGCAGAAGCAGATCTGCCAACCGAGATCGCCCAACCGGGGCGCCCCGAGCTCGAACCGCCAGATCCGGAGACTCCCGCCGCGTGCCGAGACGAAGACGATGATCCCGACGCTGGCCGCGAGGATGCCGAGGGAGATCGGCCGGAGCAGATCGGGCGGGATCGCGGTGATGCCCATCAGCGCGCCGGGATGCAGCGCCAGCGCGCCGAGCCCGATCAGCGTCGCCCCGACACCGTAGGCGACGGCGACATAGCTCGAGATCACCGCGACCTCGTAGCCGTCGAGCCCGAGCGAGGTATAGATCCGATAGCGCACCGCCCCGCCCGACAGCGCGCTGAGCCCGATCGTATTGCCGAAGGCATAGGCGAGGAACCCGCCCAGCGCGACGACGGGCAGCGGCAGTCGTCGCCCGATATAGCGCATCGCCGTCCAGTCGTAGCCGACGAGCGCGGCATAGCCGAGCGCGGTGGCACCGATGGCCAATGCGAAGGTACGCGCCGGGGTCGCTCGCATCTTCGCCAGCACCTCCTCGAAGTCGAGGGGCGCCAGCAGGCGATGCAGCGCATAGAGGCCGAGCGCGAAGAGCGCCAGCGTGACAAAGACCGGCGCCAGCCGCCGGAGGTCGTCCAGCGCGGCGCGGCCTCGGGACCGGGGCTCGTCGGCGGCGTCGGATGCGCTCACGCCCGCGCCCGTCCCTGCTCGCCGCCGTGCCGCACCGTGTCCCCCGTTTGCCCGATCCGCGGGCCCCGAGATAGATCAGTTCGGCGCGGGCGACCAGACGCCGCGCCGCGCCACGCGCGAGAGGTCAGGCGTTCCCCCGCCGACCGGCCTCGAACAGGAACCAGACCCGCCGCTCCGCCTCGTCGATCCAGACCTCGATCAGGCTCGCGCTCGCCACGTCGCCGTATTCGTCGCAGACGCCGTGCGCCTCGCGCAAGATCGAGGCGAGCCGCAAGTTGTCCTCGCGAAGCTCGGCCAGCATGTCCTGCGGATCGACGAAATCCGCGTCGTTGTCGGGGATCCGGCTCGTCCGCGCGATCTGGCCGATCGAGCGGAGCGTGGTGCCGCCGACCTTGCGCACCCGCTCGGCCAAGGGATCGGTGACCGCGAAGATCTCCGTGCCATGCTCGTCAAGCAGCAGATGGTAGTCGCGGAAATGCGGCCCCGACATGTGCCAGTGAAAGTTCTTGGTCTTCAGATACAGCGTGAACACGTCGGCGAGCGCGCCGTTCAGCGCCGCCGAGATATCCCGCGTCGCCTCGCCCGTCAGACCGGTCGGCGTCGCCATCGCCGCCTTGCGCGCCTTCTTCGCATTGTCCTTGGCCATGTCTCGCTCCTCCGCGTCGCCCGCTATTCCTCGGGAAGATGGCTCCCCCGACGGCGAGAGTACAGCCCCGTCGCACCGCCGGTGAAATGCCTCGTGGTCGCACCTTGTCGATTCGCCAGCGGCGGATCGCGCCAACCGCAAATCCGCGGAGCGCGCGATGGTTCCGTCTTCTCCAGGACGGTGGAATCGGGGCGGGCACGCCCGGTTTGACCGTGAAGAGCGTCCTGCCCGCGCGCGGGGCGGGACGTGAGGATCAGGTAGTCGCGAGCCACCACCAGTCGCCCCGCGCTTGACCCCGCCGCCGTCGGCGGGCAAACCCGGAGGCTGGGACGGGCGCGGACATCAGATCGCCGGCCCCCTCGCCAGCGGAAAGCGCTTGAGCAGATGGAACATGCCCTGCCGATCCTCGCCGACGAGGCAGATGTCGCGCACCGTCCGCGGCTCGGCCAGCAGCGGCGCGACCAGCGGGTCGAGCGCCGCGGCGACCTTCGCCCGATCCTCCGCCCCGAGCGCGCCGGTCAGCGTCATGTGGAAATGGAATTCCTCGAGCACGAAAGGATAGCCCCAGGCGCCGAAATAGGCGCGCTGCCGTTCGGTCATGGTCCCCGGATGCCGCCGCCGATGCTCCGCGGCCTCGGGCGCGCGAAAGGTGTCGAGCCGGGTGACGCAGGCGGCCGCCAGCGCGTCGAGCGGCGCGTTGGGCTCCGCCGGCAGGAGCGCCAGGAAGGAGCCGAGCGTTCCGAGGACGAGCGGCAGGGCGAAAGGCTCGAACTCGCCGGCGAGCGCGGTGATCGCGGCGTCGAGCGCCGCGGGCTCGCGATCGTCGCCGAGCACGAAGGGCGCCTTCAGCGTGGCATGAAATCCGTATTTGCGCGGCTGGGCGGTGATCTCGGCCCGGGGCAACGGCAGTCCCGGCGGATCGTAGCCCTCGATCGCACGACCCGCCTGCGCGTCCCAGCCGAGCCAATCGGCGCCGAACCGCGCGAAGGCGCTTTTCTCCGCCGGCACGTAGTAGATCGCCCAGCGCCGGATGTCCCGCATGATCCGCATGATCCGCCTCCCTCGCGCAGCGGAGACCGCCATGCCACATGACGGGGGCCGGCCGCAACAGACGACCCTCGTCCTCGGCAATGCCCGGCTCGTCCTGCCAGGCGAGGTGGTGGCGGGCGCGCTCGTCGTCGAGGACGGGATGATCACCGCGATCGATCAGGGACGGCGGGCGCCGCGCGGCGCCCTCGATTGCGAGGGCGACCTTCTGGTCCCCGGCCTCGTCGAACTCCATACCGACAATCTCGAGCGCCATCTCGAACCGCGCCCGGATGTCCGCTGGCCGCCCGCCGCCGCGATCCTCGCCCATGACGCCGAGTTCGCAGGCCTCGGCGTCACCACCGTCTTCGATGCGCTGCGCGTCGGCTCGATTCCCTCGTCGCGCCGCGCCGGCACCCGCGGATACGCCCGCGCTCTCGCCACCGAACTGGGCCGGCTCCGCGCCGCGGGCGTGCTCCGGCTGGACCATCGGTCGCATCTGCGCGCCGAGATCTGCTCGGAGACGCTGATCTCCGAACTCGCCGAGTTCGGACCGGAGGACGCGGTCGGCCTCGTCAGCCTGATGGACCATACGCCCGGCCAGCGGCAGTTCGCCGACATCGAGCAGATGCGCCGCTACTACCGCGGCAAGCGCGACTTCACCGACGCCGATTTCGACGCGCATGTGACGCTGCTCCACGGGATCAAGGCGCGCCTCGGCCCGGCGCACGAGGCGGCCGCTCCGGCGGCGGCGCGGCGACTCGGCGCCGTGCTGGCGAGCCACGACGACACCACGCCCGAGCATGTCGCCGCCTCCGCCGCGCGCGGCGTGCGCATCGCGGAGTTTCCGACGACGCTTCCCGCCGCCCGCGCCTGCGCCGCGGCGGGCATCCCGGTGATGATGGGGGCGCCGAACCTGCTGCGCGGGGCCTCGCATTCCGGCAATGTCGCGGCGGGCGATCTGGCCGCCGCCGGGCTGCTCGACATCCTGTCCTCGGATTATGTTCCGGCCTCGCTGCTGCTCGGCGCCGTCCGGCTCGGGCTTGAGAGCGGCGATCTCGCCCGCGGCTTCGCCGCCGTGACCGACGCGCCGGCCCGCGCGGCCGGGCTCGCGGATCGCGGCCGCCTCGCACCGGGACTGCGCGCCGATCTCGCGCGGGTGCGGCTGCGGAACGACCTGCCGGTCACGCGCGGGGTCTGGGTCGCCGGGGCGCGGGTCGCGTGAGCTGGCGGGCCTGATGCTCTCGTACCAGCACGGCTATCATGCCGGGAACGCCGCCGACCTGCACAAGCATATCGTGCTGGCTGAACTGCTGGCCCGCCTGACCGCGAAGCCGCGCGGGATCACCTATCTCGAAACCCACGCCGGCCGCGGCCTCTATGATCTCACCGCGCCGGAAGCGCTCAAGACCGGCGAGGCCGCGGCGGGGATCGCCCGCGTCGCGGTTCCGCCGGACAGCCCGTACGGCCGGGCGCTCGCCGAGACCCGGGCGCGGCACGGGCGGCAAGCCTATCCGGGCTCGCCGCTGATCGCCCGCCTGCTGACGAGGGCACAGGACCGGCTCGCGCTGATGGAACTGCATCCGGCCGAACACGCGGCCCTGCGCGCCGCGCTCGCCGGCGAGGGAGTGGCGATCCACCATCGCGACGGGCGCGAAGGCGCGCTGGCGCTCGCCCCCTTCACGCCGCGCAAGGGGCTGGTGCTGATCGACCCATCCTACGAGGTGAAGTCGGAATATGCCGACACCGCCGGCTTCGCGCGCCGGCTGATCGGCAAATGGCCACAGGCGACCGTGCTCGTCTGGTATCCGCTGCTGCCCGCCGGACGCCATGCCGAGTTGCTGGCCGGGCTCGCCCCCCTGCCCCACCGGATCGACGAGGTTCGCTTCGAACCCGCGCCGGCGCGCGGCATGACCGGCTCCGGCCTCGTGCTTCTCAACGCGCCGCATGGCGCCGAGGCCGCCTTCGCCGCCGCCCATGGCGCAACGGCCGGCCTGCTCGTCCCGATGAAGCGGACTCCGCGCTAGAGTCTTGATTTAGCGCAATATCTTAGCCACCAGACGATTCCGTCTGGTTGGATATTGCTCTAGTCGCGCCCCTTGCGCAGGATCAGGCCCTTGGAGGGGTCATAGGCGAAGACCGCCGCCGCGAAGAATGCGATCCCGCAGCCCGCCACGACGGCCAGCGCCAGCCAGTTCACCCGTCCATAGAGCGCGAAGCGGATCAACTCGACCGCGTGGGTGAAGGGATTGAGCTGGGCGATCCAGTAGAGCGTCACGCTGGATTCGCGCAGGCGCCACAGCGGATAGAGCGCGGAGGAGGCGAAGAACATCGGGAAGATCACGAAATTCATCACCCCGGCGAAATTCTCCAGCTGCCGGATCACCGAGGAGAGGAAAAGACCGATCGCCCCCAGCATCAGCCCGGCGAGAATGAGCGCCGGCAGTACCGCCAGATAGCCGATCGTCGGCGGTCGTACGCCCCAGAGCCAGGCAATGACGAGAAAGGCATAGACCTGCGCCACCGAGACACTGACCCCGGCGAGCAGCTTGGAGCCGAGCAGGAACCAGCGCGGAAACGGACTGACCAGCAGGGTGCGCATCGCACCCGTCTCGCGGTCATGCACCATGGAGAGCGAGGATTGCATGCCCGAGAACAGCAGGATCATCGCGCAGAGGCCAGGCGCGACATAGGTGTCGTAGAGCACATAGGTCTGGTAGGGCGGAATGATCGACATGCCGAGCACCGCCCGGAAGCCAGCCGCGAAGATGAAGAGCCAGATCAGCGGCCGCACCAGAGCCGCGAGGAACCGCTCGCGCTGGCGGGTGAAGCGCAGCCCCTCACGCCAGACGATCGCGCGCAGCGCGCGAAACCGGCCACGCCAGCCGAGATCGCCCTCAGCCATCGCCCGCGATTCCCGTGACCGTAGCCCCGCCCGTCATCCCGAGGAACGCCTCCGCCAGCGTGCCCTCCCCCGCGAGAGTCGCGGCGCGGCCGGTCGCCAGCACCCGGCCGCGATGCAGGACCACCACTTCGTCCTCGGGTTCGATCTCGTCGAAGAGATGCGTCGCCCAGAGCACGCCGACCCGCTCGCGCGCGACGAGATCGCGCACGAGACGCGCCACCTCGACCCGCGCCCGCGCGTCGAGCCCCGCCGTCGCCTCGTCGAGCAGGAGGAGGCGCGGCCGGTGCATCAGCGCCCGGGCGATCTCCGCCCGCCGGGTCTGGCCGCCGGAGAGCGTCGCCACCCGCGCGCCGAGCTTGTCGTCGAGCCCGACCTCCGCCACCACCTCCGCCGCCCGCGCCCGCGCGCTGTCGGCCGCCATCCCATGCAGCGCGGCGTGATAGACGAGATTCTGCGCGACGGTCAGATCGGCGTCGAGCGCGCGGCTCTGAAACACCACGCCGAGCGCCGCGAGCGCCGGGCCGGGATCGCGGCGAAGGTCGTGCCCGCGCACCGCGATCCGCCCGGCCACGCTGTCATAGAGCCGGGTGATCAGCGAGAAGAGCGTCGTCTTGCCCGCCCCGTTGACCCCGAGCAGCGCGACGAACCGTCCCTCACCCACCGTCAGCGAAACGTCGTCGAGCGCTCTCAGCGACCCGAAGGAATGACTGACTCCGCTGACGGCGAGCGCGTCGGTCACTTGATGGTGAAAACCGCGCGCTGCGTGTCGCCGGTGGTACCGCGGATGCGGATGTCATATTCGCCCGGCGTGATCGCGACGAAGGAAATGCGCGCCGTGCCCTCATCGTCGAACTCGATCGAATCGAGCCCGATCGGGCGCACCTCGATTTCGTTGATGACGACCTCGTTGAGCCAGACGGCGTGGAACAGCCCGGGCCCCTCGATGGCAAGTTCGGCGGTGCCGTCGGACTTGATCTCGATCCGATAGTAGCCGGCGGCGTTCAACTCGTAAGGTCCCCCGGACTTCATCGAGCCGGCGGTCAGCTCGATCGGCGCCAGATCGGTGCGGTTCGACCGCTCCATGAGGCCGGCCGCGCCGATTTCGAGCGTCCGGGTCTGCGCCATGGCGATCTGCGCGGAGCCCAGGGCCAGCGCCGCCGCGAGTGCGAGTTTCAGCATCGTTTCATCCCTTCCAGTATTGTTCCTGCCGCGATCAGTTCGGCGAGATCGCGACGCCCCAGGGCTGTTCACCCACCTGCACCGACTTCAGTACCGTCAAGGCATCGACATCGATCACCGAGACGTCGTTCGAAATGCCGTTGGTGGTCCAGAGCTGCTTCTCGTCCGGCGTGAAGGCCAGTTGCCACACCCGCTGGCCGACCAGCAGATAGTCCAGCACCTCCCAGGTCTCGCCATCGACGACTGCGACGCGGTTCGCCGGCCCCAGCGCGACGAACACCTTCTTGTTGTCCTTGGTCACCCGCACGCCGACCGGCTGCAACGCCTCCTTCGGCACGCCCGGCACGTCGAACTCAATCCTGTGGATGACCTCGTGCTTCACCGGGTCGATCACGCTGACCGTGCCGCCGATCTCGGCGCTGACATAGAGATACTTGCCGTCGTCGGTGAACTGCGCGAACCGCGGCCGCTGGTCGACCAGCACGTTGGCGACGATCTGGTCGGTCTCGGTATCGATGAAATGCGCCATGTTCGTGGTTTCGGAGGTATTGACCATGATCTTGCCGTCCGGGCTGATCCCCATGCCCTCCGGCTCGATGCCGACCGGGATTTCGGCGCGGATCGTGCCGGCATCGACATCGATCGCGGTGACGAGATTGTCGTCCTCATTTGCGACATAGAGCGGATTGCCGCTCGGATGCAGCACGCCGAGTTCCGGGTCGGGGCCGGACGGCAGGCTATGCACCAGCTCGTGGGTCTTGGTGTCGAGCACCTGCACCGCGTCGTCGTCGGAGGCGAGGATGTAGAGATGCTTGCCGTCCGGGCTCATGTTGATGCCGCGTGGCCGTTGGCCGACATCCACCGTGTCGATGACCTCGAGGGTCTCGCTGTCTATGATGGTGATCGAATTGCCGCGCTCGTTGCTCACATAGACCGTATAGGCCGCGGCGGGTGTCGCGGTGGCGAGCGCCAGGGCGGCGAAGGCGAGTTGTCCGCGCATGGGATCTCCTTTCCGTTCAGTTGAAGGAGCAGGCCGTCTCGGGACGGTCGGTCCCCAGCGTGTCGAGCGGCGAAAACTGATGCAGAAACCCGTCCTGGGGCGAAACCGACACCACGAGATTGTCCGAGGCGAGCAGGATCGGCTGGCGCAGCTGATGGTCCCAGTCGCGGAAGTTCAGCGCCTGTCCCTTGAAGGCCGCGAGCTGCAGGTCCGGGCCGAGGATATAGGTCCGCAGGCTGTCGAGATCGGTCGCGTTGGTGCGCGTCGCCGCCTCGCCCAGCGAGCGCAGCGACAGCCAGACGTTGTAATCCTCGGGCCGCATGTGCCGGCCGGCCAGCTTCTCGAACCGGCTCTGCAGCTGGGTGCCGCCCCAGGCCTCCTGCGCCGGGCTCCAGGTCACGGGGCGCAGGCCGGCCGATCCGACCACCGGCCGCGCGTCCCAGGTATGATAGGGCACGAAGCCGGCGAAGACCGCGCTCTCGTCCGCGACGATGGTGACGTCATGGTCCGGCACCGACTGGGTGAAGAGCGGCATCTGCGCCTGGACCTGAACCAGGCCGCTGTCAGTCCGCCTCGCGCCACCGGTATCCTCGTAGACGCGAGTCTCGACGATCTTCTGTCCGAATTTCGCCGCCGAGGCGCGATAGGCATCGGCGAGCGCGGTGTCGGCGGGGTGCGATCCTTCGATCAGAAACCAGTCGCCCCAGCGTTTCCAGGCGAGGAACTGCGCCAGCGCGTCCGTCTCCATGCTCCGGCTCGGCGCGACATGCAGGACGTTGGCCCGGCAATCGGCGTTGCGCAGGGTGTCGTCGGGGGCCAGCGCGTTGAAGACCAGCGCGCGGTCGCCGGCGGCGTCGGAAAAGGCGAGCACCTCCGGCGCGTCTGCCATGGCGACGACGTATTGAACGCCTCGGCCGATCATCTCATTCAGCGCGGCGACGGCGCCGTCCGGCGGCACGGTCACGGTTTCGAGGGTGAATTTCTGCCCCATGAAGCCGCCGGTCGTCGTATTGTCGGCGGTGGCGAGTTCCGCTCCCGCGAAGCCCATGTCCTCGGGCGGCAGATCGAGGCGCGAGATCGGCAGCGGACGGCCATAGTCGACACGGATCACCCCGGCGGCGACGGTCCCCGGCTCCTGGGCGGCGGCGGGCGTCAAGCCAGCCACGACGCCGAGCGCGAGAGCGGCTAAGGCATATCCTCGACCCCGCATGGCCTTTCCGTATCCTCCCCCAGGCGCCTTTCGCGGCACCGACGCATCTGGATGCATGACCCGATACTTGACGAGAATTGTCGCAAACGACGGGCGGCCTTGTCGACCCCTTCGGACTGGGACTTTGGTCCTATGCCCTCAAGGCTGATAGGGTCGGACCCGCTCGGTCGGCCAGCCGGCGGCGGCCCAGCCATCCGCGCCGTCCGGATACCAGAACACGCGGCTATAGCCGTTCTCGATCGCCCGCTTGCCAGCGTTCCAGGACATCCAGCAATCGCGCATGCAGAAGAAGGCCAGCGGCGCGGCCTTGTCGCCCCCGGTGATCAGCGCGAGGCTCGTCAGGAAATAGTCCCGCGTCGCATCGTCGAGCGCGTCGTAACCCGTATTGGCCAGCCAGACCGCGCCCGGAATCGAGTCGCGCGGCGGGTCGCGCCAGATCGTCCCCTCCGGCAGGTTGGACGGGCGCACGGGCGTCGGCATTACATCGACGAAGGGAACGCGGTCCGAGCGCCAGAGCGCATGGGCCGCGTCGTCGCCGATCACCTCGGCGCCCTTCAGGGTGGCGGGAACCGTCGCGCGGTAGGGCTCCGACCGGTAGCCGGCGGGTTCCGCGGCCGGCCCTCTCGCCTCGGGCGGCGCCGCGCCGGAAAGTGGCCGGTCCGCGGGCATGGGTCGCGGCTCGTCCGCATGCGCGGCGAAAGCCGCGAGCGCCGCCGCGAGGACTAGCGGCGCCCAGGTCACGGCGCGGTCTCCGGCTTCAGCGCGGTGCCCATGTCGTTGAGCAGCGGCACGCCGGCGTCGCGCAGGATGGCGTCGATCTCCGGCTGCAGCGCGCGGATCGTCGAATTCAGCTCGCGCTTCCACACGTCCTCGCCGTTCCGCACGCCCATCGAAATGCGATAGAAGAGGCGCGGGCTGCCCGGCTCGCCCACCAGGGGCGTCAGCTTCAGCTGCGTGCCCGCCTGCTTGACCAGCGGCCCGCCGATCGGCCCCCACATCACCGCGATATCGAGATCGCCGGCGACGAGATCCGCCAGCATCTGCTGGTTCGGACTCTCCACCCGGCGGTCCACCATGAGACGATAGCCCTCGGTCGTCGCGAGCAGATCGTTGTCGGCGAGATGGCTCGCCGCCGGACTGCCAGCGATCACTCCGATCCGCCGACCCTTCAGGCGTGGGTCGGTCAGCGTCGTCACGTCGGCGAGATCGCTGTCGGCGCGGGTCACCAGCACATGGGTCGAGGTGTAATAGGCATTGGTGCTCAGCACCAGATCGTCGCCCTGCGCGAAGCCGATGATCACGTCGCAGCGGTTTTCAAGCAAAGTGCGCCGCACGAAGCCCTGGGCCATCGGAAACCAGAAATATTCCAGTGGTCGGCCGAGCTTCTGCGAGAACAGCTCGGCGATCCGGTTCTCGAAGCCCGAACCGTCATCGACGCTCATCGGCGCGTTCGCCGGATCGGCGCAAACTCGAAACGAAGTCCGCGAGACGAGGTCGGTCAGTTGCGCGTTGGCAGGCCCGGCCAGCGCACCGACACAGGCGAGCAGCGACGCGATCCTACCCCATGCAGGCATTTTCAGCCTCGGTGAAGGCCGCGGGCTTGTCGGCCTTCTTCGCCGGCCGGCCGCGCGGGATGGTGTCGGTGCCCATCGCCTTCAGATAGACGTAGATGTCGTCCAGGTAGCACATGATGTTCTTGTTGTCGCCAAAGCTCGGCATCACGAGGTTTCCTTCCTGCTTGCCGCCGGCGACGGTCTCGAGGAACTTGTAATAGTCCACCTTGTTGATGACCGACTTCGCAAGGGCCGGCGCGTAGGTTGATCCCTGGCCGTCCGGGCCGTGACAGACGAAGCATTCCGAATTGTACCGCCGGAAGCCTGAGAAGGTGTACCAGTCGACCGTGCCGTCGGCATCGACCTTGAAGGTCGGGATATCGTCCTTGGTGAACCACTTGCCGTCCTCTTCGTGGTCGGCGGTGATGTTGGCCTCCGGTGACAGATCCGCCTCCTGCGCGAGGCCCAGCGTCGGGAGTCCGAGACCTGCGATACAGAGACCGGTCGTTAGCAATCTGGCTATGGTCATGTCGGTTCTCCCAAGACCCACGTCATCTTCAGTTTCGGCAGGGGTCCGCGCCCTTTCGAAGATACACCCGGCTTTCGTCGCCCGCCGATCACCCGGCGGCGCCCCTTAATGAAAGGGGCGAAACACCGGGTGTTTCGCCCCTTCGATCCGTGCGCGGAGGGCGCGGGCCCCCCGGGTTGTCCTGTGCCTCAGTTCGGCAGGGCGAAGACGGTCAGCTGGCCGCCGAGCGCGGTATAGTCGCTGAGCGCCGAATAGCCGCCGACCGCGCCCAGACCCTCGTTCGGATTGGTAAGGCCGGCCGCGAGACCGATGCCGGCCCAGCCGCCAACACCCGACAGGATGCCGATATACTGCTTGCCGCCGTGCTCGTAGGTCATGACGTTGCCGATGATGCCCGACGGGGTCTTGAACTTGTAGAGTTCCTCGCCCGTCTCGGAATCGACCGCCTTCAGATAGCCTTCAAGCGTGCCGTAGAACACGATGTCGCCCGCGGTCGCCAGTGCGCCCGACCAGACCGAGAACTGTTCCGGCAGCGACCACTTGATCTCACCCTTGGTCGCATCCCAGGCGATGAAATTGCCCATGCCGCCATGACTGTCAGGCGCGGGGAACATCGAGAGGGTGGCGCCGACATAGGGCTGACCGGCGGTATAGCTGACGCGGAACGGCTCGTAGTCCATGCAGACATGGTTCGTCGGAACGTAGAACAGGCCCGTCTTCGGCGAGAAGGCCGCCGGCTGCTGGTCCTTGGTTCCGAGCGCGGCCGGGCAGACGCCCGTGGTATTCACGTCCTCGCCGTTCTGCTGGGTCGAATATTGCGCGACCACGGATGGGCGGCCGTAGGTCGGCGAGTTCGGATCCATATCGACGCCGGTCGTCCAGTTGACCGCCGGGTCGTACTTCTGCGCGACCAGCAGTTCTCCCGTCTCGCGGTCGAGCGTATAGCCGAGGCCGTTGCGGTCGAAATGCACGAGGGTCTTGCGATCCTTGCCGTCGATCTTCTGGTCGGCGAGGATCATCTCGTTGACGCCGTCGAAGTCCCATTCGTCGTGCGGGGTCATCTGATAGACCCACTTGGCAACGCCGGTATCCGCGTCGCGCGCGAAGATCGTCATCGACCACTTGTTGTCACCGGGCCGCTGGCTCGGGTTCCAGGTCGAAGGATTGCCCGACCCGTAGTAGATCAGATTCAGCTCCGGGTCGTAGGAATACCAGCCCCAGGTCGTGCCGCCGCCGATCTTCCACTGATCGCCTTCCCAGCTGGCGATCGAGCTGTCCTTGCCGACCGGCTTGCCGAGAACCGTGGTCTTCTCCGGGTCGAAGAGGAGCTGGTCGTCCGGGCCGACGGAATAGGCCCGCCACGCCATCGATCCGTCCTTGATATTGTAGGCGGTGACGTGCCCCTGCACGCCGAATTCGCCGCCGGAGATCGACACCAGCAACTTGTCCTTGAACGGCAGCGTCGTCGCCGTCGCGGTTTCGCCCTTCGCCGGATCGCCGTTCTTGACGCTCCACTTCACCTCGCCGCTCTTGGCGTCGAGCGCCACGACCGTCGTGTCGGCCTGAGAGAGGAAGACCATGCCGTCCGCGTAGGACAGGCCGCGGTTCACAGTGTCGCAACACATGACGCCGATCACCGTCGGATCCTGCTGCGGCTCGTATTTCCAGACGATCTTGCCATCCTGGTCGAGATCGAGCGCGTAAACGGTGTTCGGGAACGGCGCATGAACATACATCATGTTGCCGATGACGAGCGGCGAGCCCTCATGGCCGCGCAGGACGCCCGTCGAGAATGTCCAGGCGACCTGGAGGTTCTTCACATTGTCCTTGTTGATCTGGTCGAGCGCCGAATAGCGCTGGTTGGCATAGTCGCCAGTCTGGATCGCCCAGTTCTTGGAATCGCTGATCGCGGCTGTAACGCTGTCGTTCGCCAAGACGCCGACGCTGCTCGTCGCGAGCAGCAGAGCCGCGGTTGGCATGAGATATCGCATTCCAATCCCTCCCTAAGGGCGGACCCGCGCTTCCGCGAGGGCTTCCATCGCCCACGCCAAAGATCCCAAGTCCCGATTTTCGTTTTGACCGCCTGACCGGGTCTTCGATGCCCGATCCTAACGGATAGAAAGCCCGTCACCCGGCACCGGTCAATATGAAAGGAACGAACTAGCCATAAAGTAGTAAGACCGTTCCCGGCGGGCGCCTGGCAGCGCCAACCGGCACCGAAAATCCGGCATCCATCTGATTCCAGACGATATTATGCCCACCACCCCTCGTCCCGCGTATGCGCGACGAGGGGACGAGGCGGAGCGGTTCGTGGCTTCCGGCGCCCCCATGGAGGCCGGAAGCGCGTGGCTCAATAGACGACGACCGAACGGATCGACTCGCCCGCGTGCATCAGATCGAAGCCCTTGTTGATATCCTCGAGCCGCAGCAAATGGGTGATCATCGGATCGATCTGGATCTTGCCT
>NZ_CALAGI010000144.1 GCF_937891315.1 uncultured Amaricoccus sp.
TGCCCCCGGCAGGGCATGACCGTCACGATCTCGCCGACGGTCGAGATCGTGGAGGCAAGGGCGCGCCCATGGTGACAGGCCCCGTCGCCCGGGGAGCGGTGGTCAGGGGCGGATGGTGGTGAGGAAGGCGTCGATCTCGGCTTCCGTGGTGGACCAGCCGCAGACGAGGCGCGCGGTGACGGGGGTGTCGTCGGGGCCGTCGATCGTCTGGGCGCCGGGCCAGAGATAGTAGAGCGCGCCGGCGGCCTCGGCGGCGCGGTGGCCGGACCGCGGCCAGGCGGCGAAGACCGCGTTGGCTTCGGTCGGGTGCGCGAGATGCGCGCCGGGCAGGGCGGCGATGCCTTGGGACAGACGCGCGGCGCGGGCATTGGCGGTCCGCGCGAGGCGGAGCCAGAGGTCGTCCGCGAGATAGGCCTCGATCTGCGCCGAGAGATAGCGATGCTTGGAGAAGAGATGGCCGCCGCGCTTGCGGCGAAGCTCGAACTCCCAGGCGCGCGCGGGGTCGAACAGGATCACCGCCTCGACGCCGAGAAGGCCGTTCTTGGTGCCGCCGAGGCAGAGGATATCGACGCCGGCCTTCCAGGAGAGATCCGCCGGGGAGCAGCCGAGATGGGCGAGGGCGTTGGCAAAGCGCGCGCCGTCGAGATGGGTGGCGAGCCCGCGGGCGCGGGCGATGGCGGTCAGGGCGGCGAGGTCGGCGGGGGAATAGACGGTGCCGGCCTCGGTGGCGTTGGTGAGGCTGAGCGCGCCCGGCTGGACATTATGCACGCCCGCGCCGGCGGAGGCGTCGATCGCGGCGGCGAGGGCGGCGGGGGCCATCCGCCCGTGATCGCCCGCGACGAGGGTGAGCTTCGCGCCGCCGGAGTAGAATTCCGGCGCGGCGCATTCGTCCTCGGCCACGTGGGCGTGGGAATGGCAATAGACCGTGGCCCAGGGCGGGCAGAGGCAGGCGAGGGAAAGCGCGTTCGCCGCCGTGCCGGTGGCGACGAGATAGACCGCGGCCTCCGGCGCCTCGAAGATCTCGCGGACGCGGGCGGTGACGCGCGCCATGGCGGCGTCCGCGCCGTAGCTCTGTTCGTGGCCGGTGTTCATCGCGGCGATGGCGGCGAGGATTTCAGGCGCGGCCGGGCCGGCGTTGTCGGAGGTGAACCACATCAGCTCTGGTCCTCGATGATGAAGTCTTGCCAATCGTCTTCGGCGACATCGTATTCCGCGACCATGCGGCCGCGGAGCGAGATGCCGGCGGCATGCACGCTTTCGGGATCGCCCGAGATCAGCGGATGCCACGGATAGAGGTCGTGGCCGTCGTGGATCAGGCGATAGGCGCAGGTGCGGGGCATCCAGTCGATGATGCGTCCGAGGTTGTCCTCGTCGATCGTCACGCAGCCCGGGACCAGTTGGCGGCGGAGCGGATAGTTGCCGCAACGGCAGGTGCCGAGATCGAGCAGGCGGCAGGCGACGCTGGTATAGGCGACGCGATCGGTCTCCTCATCCTCAAGCTTGATCAGGCAGCATTTGCCGCAGCCGTCGCACAAGGCCTCCCACTCGTTGCGCGGCAACTCCTCCAGCGGGAAGCGGCGCCAGAATTCGGGGCGGAGGTCGTCGCGGTCGATCGGCTCGGGCCGGTGCGTCGGGCGGCGCGTCATGGAAGCGCGCTCGCGGTCGCTTGGGTCAGCCGGTAGACGATGTCCGGGCGGCCGGGCAGGGGTGGCGCCTCGACGAAGCCGAGGCGGAGGGCGAGGGCGCGGGAGCCGGCGTTGGCCGGGGCGACGAGGGCGGTGACCTCGGGCAGGGCGAGCGGGCCGAAGGCGTGGGCGAGCCAGCCGCGCGCGGCCTCGGCGGCGTAGCCCTGGCCGCGGTGGGCGCGGAGGATCGCCCAGCCGATTTCGCAGGCGGGCTGGTCCGGCGCGTCGAAGCGGCGGAGTGCCAGGCCGGCCATTCCGAGAAAGGCGCCGTCGGCGGCGCGTTCGACGGCGGCGTAGGAGACGCCGTCCTCGGCCCGGCAGGCGTTGAAACAGTCGATCAGGTCGTCGCTGTCGGAGCGCGGGATGCCGGCCTCGGCGTTCAGCATGGCGTAGGCCGCGCGGTCGGCGTCGCGCCAGGGGCGGAGGAGGAGGCGGGCGGTACGGATCTCGGGCGCGGCGGTCATGGCCAAGTCGTCCAGGTCGCGCGGTCGATGGTGAAGACGAGATGCGGGCGGAGCCGGTGGCCCTCGGGGATATGGGGATGGTCGAAGTCGCGGGCGGGGTCGCGGACCATGCCGAGGCGGACCATGACGGCCTGCGACGGCGCGTTCGCCGGAACCGTCATCGCCACGATTTCGGGCAGATCGAGCGCACCGAAGCCGTGGTCGAGCCAGCCGGCGGCCGCCTCGGTGGCGTAGCCCTGGCCCCAGTGGGCGCGGGCGAGGCGCCAGCCGACCTCGACGGCGGGCGCGAGCGGCGCGAAACCGACGCGGGTGAGGCCGACCATGCCGAGGAAGGCGCCGTCGGTCCTGCGCTCCACCGCCGAGAAGCCGAAGCCGTCGCGCGTGCTCCGCTCGATCAGCCGGGCGATGAGCGCGTCGCTCTCGGCGCGGGTGAGCGGGGCGGGGAAGTGGGTCATCACCTCCGGATCGGCGTTGAGCGCGGCGAAGGGCGCGCGGTCGCGCGGCAGCCAGGGGCGGAGGAGGAGGCGTTCGGTCTCGATTGTCGGGCCGGGGGGCGTCGGGCCGGCCAGCGTGGCGGTCATCCGGTCAGTCATCGCGGTCGACCGCGGCGAGCAGGCGGCGGGTCTCGGCGACGTCGGCGCGCATCTGGGCGACGAGCGGCGCGACACCGTCGAAGCGCAGCTCCGGGCGCTGGAAGGCGACGAGGGCGACCGAGATTTCGGCGCCATAGAGATCGCCGGAGAAATCGAGCAGATGGATCTCGAGATTGGGTCGGGTGCCGCCGAAGGTCGGGCGCACGCCGAGCGACGCCGCGCCGGCGTGGCGGCCCTTGTGGGGACCGGTCAGCACATCGACGATCGTCGCATAGACGCCGAAGCGCGGCAGATGCAGGCCGTCGAGCCAGAGGTTGGCGGTGGGAAAGCCGAGGTCGCGCCCGCGCTTGTCGCCATGCTGGACGGTGCCCTCGATCCGATGCCAGTGGCCGAGGACGCGGGTGGCGTCCTCCGGTCGCCCCTCGGCCAGCGCGGCGCGGATCGCGGACGAGGAGAAGTCGCCGGCGTCGTCGCAGACGAGCGGAGCGACGGTCATGCCGAAGCCGAGGCCGGGGCCGAGACGGCGCAGCATCTCGACGTCGCCGGCGCGGCCCTTGCCGAAGCGGAAATCGGCGCCGGCGACGAGATGGCGGATGCCAAGGGCGCCGGCGAGCACGTCGCGCGCGAAGCTCTCCGCGTCCAGCCCGGCGAGGCGGGCATCGAAGCGCAGCTCGTAGAGCTGCTCGACCCCGAGCTTGGCGAGGCGGTGGGCGCGGGCCTCGGCGTTCATCAGCCGGAAGGCCGGCGCGTCGGGGGCGAAGAAGGCGCGCGGATGCGGCTCGAAGGTGACGACGCCGAAGGGCACGCCTTTCTCGACCGCCGCGGCGCGCGCCAGCGCCAGCACCGACTGATGCCCGAGATGAATGCCGTCGAAATTGCCGATGGCGACCGCGGCGCCGCGATCCGCCAGCGCCAGGGCGTCAGTGTCGGTATGCCGTCGCATGGACCCTTTCGGGGTCGCGCCCGGCCCCCCTTCCGTCAGTCGAACTTGCGGCTCGGCGCCAGGACTAGCGCCTCGCCCTTCAGCACGACCGTATCACCCACGCGGCAGGCGCAATCAAGAGTGACGCGCCGCCGCCCATGGTCGATGGCGGTGACCGAGACCGTGGCCACCACGCGGTCGCCGGGGCGGACAGGCGCCATGAACTTCAGATTCTGGCCGAGATAGACCGTGCCGTGGCCGGGCAACTGCTGGCCGATCACGGCGGAAATCAGCGCGGCGGTCAGCATGCCATGGACGATGCGGCCCTCGAAGATCGTGTCGCGGGCATAGTCGTCATCGAGATGCACCGGATTGTGATCGCTGGAGATCTCGGCGAAGAGGGCGATTTCGCGGTCGCTTATGGTCTTCGACAGCGAGCGGACCATGCCGATCTCGATATCCTCGATGCAGATCGTCCCGATCGGCAGGTCGTGCGCACGCATGTCCAACATCTCTGGCCTTCCCGAGCACCGGCGTTGCGCCGCAACGCAACATGCATACGCGAATTCGTCGCCGGGCGCAACATGCGCGGGCAATAAATACCACGATCCGAGACCAAAGTTGTAATTTAGTTGCGCTCTCGTTAACGGAGATAGGCCATGGCATAGAGTGGGGACATGCGGGCCTTGGCGAGGTAGCTGGCGAGGCGGGCCGGATCGGGGCCGGCGGAGGGTGTGGTGGCGGTCTCCTCCGCCGCGAGGCCGCCGGTGACGAAAACGGCGTCGAGGCTCTCGCCCATCGCACCCTCGATGTCGGTCCGGATGCCGTCGCCGATACAGAGGATGTCGTCCGAGCGAATGTCGTCGGGCTGTCCGACGGACAGTTTTTCGCGCGCCAGCGCATAGATTGGCGGATAGGGCTTGCCGAAATAGAAGCTCTCGCCGCCCGCTTGCGTATAGGCTTTTGCGATCGCGCCGGCGCAATAGACGCGCTTGTCGCCCATGTCGACGACGATGTCGGGATTGGCACAGAGGAGCTTCAGGCCCTTGGTGGCGCCATAGAGGATGACGGCGCGATAGTCGTCCGGCGTTTCGGTCAGGTCATCGACGAGGCCGGTGCAGACGATGCCCTCGGCCTCCTCCAGCGGCACGCGCTCGATGTCGAAGGGCTTGCCGTTCGCATCTGCGAAAAACGGCAGGTCGCGGGCGGGCCCGATATGATAGACGCGGCGGCCGAAGAAGCCGCGGGCGAGGGCGATCTGGGCCGCGTCGCCCGAGGAGACGATGAGGTCGTAGCAATCGCGGGGCGCGCCCATGGCGTCGAGCTGCGCGGCGACCTGCGCGGCCGGGCGCGGCGAATTGGTCAGGAGCACGACCTTGCCGCCCCGGGAGCGGTAGCGTTCCAGCGCGGCGACGGCGGCGGGGAAAGCCTTCACCCCGTCATGCAGACAACCCCAGAGATCGCAGAAAAGCACTTCGTAGCGAACACCGATGTCGTCGAGCGTCTGGATGGTCCGGGTCATTTCCGCCTCGCGTTGCTGCGAGCCGACGCCTAGCCGATCCGGCCCGGCGTGGCAAACCGGTGGAATTTCGATGTCGCCGGGGAGCGCGCGGGGAGATGGTTCTTCTCCCGGGCGTCCCTTGACAGCTCCGGGTGGCCTCAATATCTAAGCCGCGCATTAGCACTCACGGGTGGCGGGTGCTAACGATCTCGAAGCCACCGCAAGGTTGGAACGCATTTTAAGGAGCGATCCCGATGAAATTCACTCCCCTGCACGATCGCGTGCTCGTCCGCCGCATCGAAGGCGAGGAAAAGACCAAGGGCGGCCTGATCATTCCCGACACCGCCAAGGAAAAGCCGTCCGAGGGTGAAGTCATCTCCGTGGGCGAGGGCGCCCGCAAGGATTCCGGCGAACTGATCGCGCCGGTCGTGAAGCCGGGCGACCGGATCCTGTTCGGCAAGTGGTCGGGCACCGAGGTCAAGATCGACGGCGAAGACCTGCTGATCATGAAGGAAAGCGATATCCTCGGGATCATCGTCCCGGGTGCGAGCGCCGCGAAGGCCGCCTGATCGCCTTTTTCCCATCCCGCACATTTTTTGAAGGAGCCGCCTGAATGGCTGCCAAGACAGTAAAATTCAGCACCGACGCCCGCAACCGCATGTTGAAGGGCGTCGATATCCTGGCCGACGCCGTGAAGGTGACGCTGGGTCCGAAGGGCCGCAACGTCATCCTCGACAAGTCCTTCGGCGCGCCGCGCATCACCAAGGACGGCGTCACCGTCGCCAAGGAAATCGAACTGGAAGACAAGTTCGAGAACATGGGCGCGCAGATGGTCCGCGAAGTCGCGAGCCGCACCAATGACGAGGCCGGCGACGGCACCACCACCGCGACGGTTCTGGCCCAGGCCATCGTCAAGGAAGGCATGAAGTCGGTCGCGGCCGGCATGAACCCGATGGACCTGAAGCGCGGCATCGAGAAGGCCGTCGCCGTCGTCGTCGAGAACATCAAGACGCAGTCCCGCACCGTCTCGGGCTCCGAGGAAGTCGCCCAGGTCGGCACCATCTCGGCCAATGGCGAGGCCGAGATCGGCCGGCAGATCGCCGACGCGATGCAGAAGGTCGGCAACGAGGGTGTGATCACCGTCGAGGAGAACAAGGGCTTCGAGACCGAGACCGAGGTCGTCGAGGGCATGCAGTTCGACCGCGGCTACCTCAGCCCCTACTTCATCACCAACGCCGACAAGATGGTCGCCGATCTCGACGACGCACTGATCCTGCTGCACGAGAAGAAGCTCTCGTCGCTGCAGCCGATGGTTCCGCTGCTCGAGGCGGTGATCCAGTCGGGCAAGCCGCTGCTCATCATCGCCGAGGATGTCGATGGCGAGGCGCTTGCCACGCTGGTCGTCAACAAGCTGCGCGGTGGATTGAAGATCGCCGCCGTCAAGGCGCCGGGCTTCGGTGACCGTCGCAAGGCCATGCTGCAGGACATCGCGGTCCTGACCGGCGGCCAGGTGATCTCGGACGACCTCGGCATGAAGCTGGAGAATGTCGGCCTCGACATGCTCGGCCGCTCGCGTCGCGTCTCGATCACCAAGGACGAGACCACGATCGTCGACGGTCACGGCGAAAAGGCCGAGATCGAGGCCCGCGTCGGCCAGATCCGCGCGCAGATCGAGGAAACCACCTCGGACTACGACAAGGAGAAGCTGCAGGAGCGTCTGGCGAAGCTGGCCGGCGGTGTTGCGATCATCCGTGTCGGCGGCGCTTCGGAAGTCGAAGTGAAGGAGCGCAAGGACCGTGTCGACGACGCGCTGAACGCGACCCGCGCGGCCGTTCAGGAAGGCATCGTCGTCGGTGGCGGCGTGGCGCTGGTTCAGGCCTCGAAGAAGCTCGACGGCGTGACCGGTGACAATTCCGACCAGAGCGCCGGCATCAACATCGTCCGCCGCGCGCTGCAGGCGCCGCTGCGGCAGATCGCCGAGAACGCCGGCGTCGACGGTTCGGTCGTCGCGGGCAAGGTGATCGAGTCGAGCGACCCGGCCTTCGGGTTCAACGCGCAGACCGAGGAATATGGCGACATGTTCAAGTTCGGCGTGATCGACCCGGCCAAGGTCGTGCGCACCGCGCTGCAGGACGCGGCTTCGGTCGCCGGCCTGCTCATCACCACCGAGGCCATGATCGCCGAGAAGCCGGAGCCGAAGGCCGCCGGCGGCGGCATGGGCGGCGGCATGGGCGGCATGGGCGGCATGGACGGCATGATGTAATCAGCCGCCGCTATCGGCTGCTGTCTGGAAACGGGGGGCCGCGTGCCCCCCGTCTTCGTTTTGGGGTGGGGTTTTGGAATGGGGCGAATTCGGCAAATCTTTACCAACCGGTGCTAGAGCTTTGCCCGTCCCGCGCCTGGCGGGATGGCGCGTCGATCCGCCGCGTCGGTCGGCCATTCACGTTTCCCGGCGGCGCGCCTTCGGGATCGCCTTTCTCGACAGACCCGGAGCCACGTAACGGCGCGGGTCATTTCGTCCTCCTCCGGAACGGGCCATTCCGAAGGACCAGACGATGTTCACGCTTGGACTCAGCCTTGATACGATCGCCCGGCGACGGGCCGGAGCGGTCCCGCCGGCGGCGCCGGTCATCGCCGCGGTGACGCTGAGCACGGCGGAGCCCAGGGTGGGTCAGGCGGTGAGCGTCGCCGTCGCCTGGACCGGGCATCCGCGGACCGGCGTCGCCTGTGTCTGGCTGCGGAACGGCGTCCCGATCGCGGGAGCGACGGCGGCGAGCTATGCGCCGGTGGCCGCCGACGAGGGCGCGATGCTCAGTTGCGCGGTGACGATTGCCAACGGGGTTGGCACGGCCAGCCGGACGAGCGAGGCGCGGCGGGTGCTGGCGGCCCCGCTGCCGGCCATCCTGCTGATCGTCGCGGGTCAGTCGAACGCGCGCGCGGCGAGTACCAGCGCCGCGAACGCGCCGGCGAAGTACCTGTCGCTGAGCAATGCGAGCATGTGGATCGAGGGCACGGGCTTCGCCCCCTATTCGGCCGGCGGGAATTCCGACGGCAAGGGCGCGGCGGGGGCCTGGGGCTCGGAGGCGGAATTCATCTATCAGGTGAACCAGACGTCGCCCGGCCGCGCGGTCCATGTGGTGAAGGAAGCGGTCAACGGCTCGACCATGGCGGCCGGCGGGGCGAATTCCTGGACGCCGACGATGGGCGCGGGGGGCCGTTTCGCGCAACTCGAGGCACAGGTGACGGGCGCCAAGGCGGCGCTGGCGGCGGCGGGCGTCGCCTTCGAGACGCTGACCCTTCTGAACCAGGGCGAGAGCGACACCGAGACGGACGCGGGTTCGAACGGCTACCGCGCGAATTTCGACGCCTTCCTCGCCGCCTATCGGGCGCGGATTTCGACGGGCGCCCTGGTGATCGAGCGGATCCGGCCCTATTCGGGGGAGCTGGCGCAGAAGACCTACGCCCGGACCTTCAGGGTGCGCGAGGCGCAGGAACGGGCGGCGGTGGCCTCGGGCCTCGGGATCGTCAGTCTCGATTTCATCCCGGGAAATTTCTCCGAGCTGCATCCGGGCGCGGCCTGGGCCGAGGGCAAGGGGCTGCGGGCCCATGCCTGGTGGTCGGGAACCTATCCGACCACCTATGGGCCGATCGCGGACCAGGATCCGAGCAACCTCGTCTTCGCCAGCCAGACCGGAGCGGTGGCCGGAGCGCGGGTGATGTCCGACACCGTGGCGATCGCGGGGATCGGCGGCAATTCCCCGGTCTCGATCACGGGCGGCGAATACCGGGTTCGCAACCCCGACGATACCGACTGGCTGGACTGGACCGCCGCCGCCGGGACGATCCATCCGTTCCAGAAACTTCAGCTGCGGACCATGGCGGCGGGGCAGGCGGGCGGATCGGCGAGCGTGACGGTCACGGTCGGCGGCGTGTCGGCCAACTGGAGCGTCACGACGGCCGGCGCGGTCCAGACCCGCGAGCCGGAGACGGTGGCCTTTCTCGCGCGGGTCGCGGCGCTGGCGGGCGGGGCGATGGACACCGCCCGGATCGAGGCGCTCGATGCCTTCTATGCCGGGGCCAGGACGGCGAGCTGGTGGACGAAGACGCGGCGGCTCTATGTCGGCGGGCTGAGCGACGCGGTCGCGGCCTCGGTCGACCTCAGGGACCAGACGACGGCGCTGACCCAGGTCGGCACCACCGGCTCCGTGACCTGGGTCGCCGGGTCCGGCTGGACCACGGGCGGCGGCAGCGGCCGCGGGCTCGACATGCATTTCAGTCCGGCGACGGGCGCGCGCGACAGCCTCGCCCTGTTTCTCTGGTGCCCCGACTTCGGCATGACCGGCGGATCGAGCAGCGCCTTCGACATCCAGGGGTCGGACCTCTCGGTCCGGCTGCGCCAGAACGACGTCGGCAATCTGCAGTGCCGGCTGAACGCGGCGGGCAACCAGACCAAGACGGCGATCACCAGCCTGGCGGGCTTTCGCTGCGCTTCGCGAACGGCGGCGGCGGTCACCACCTTCTATGGGCCGGAGGGGACCAGCCTCGGCACCGACGCGGTGGCGAGCGCGGCGCCGTCGGCGAACGCCCTCTACATGTTCGCCCCGATCAGCGGCTCGACTTCCGGCCGGCATCTGCAGGTCGCCGGTGTCGCCGATGGGTTGAGTGGAGCGGAGGTCCTTGCCCTGCGCGGCGCGCTGGCGCGGCTCGGCGCGGCATTCTGGCTGGCGTGATCGCGAGCGCGCCACGGCCGGCTGGATGCGTCGAAATTGAGCGTTGATGCTCGCCTGAACCCGATACGCGCGAATGTGAACGAAAACGCGCTTGAAAATTGCTGCGCTTGCGAATAGCTTGGAGCGAGCGAGGTCCCACGCCAGAGGGCAGGAGTCAAGATGATCGAGCAGGACAAGGCGGAGCGCATCCGCGTGGCGATTGAAGAGGAACTGGGGACGTTCCGCCATTTCGCCGACCTTCCCGCGACCGAGATCGAAGCGATGTCGTCGCGCATAGTG
The DNA here is from genome assembly GCF_937891315.1 of uncultured Amaricoccus sp. GTDB lineage: Bacteria > Pseudomonadota > Alphaproteobacteria > Rhodobacterales > Rhodobacteraceae > Amaricoccus. Next base: position 10,175 of record NZ_CALAGI010000144.1, read on the forward strand.
CGCGCCATCGGAGCTTTGGTGAACGAAGGCGCGCGCGAGCCCCGCGCCGCCTGAGGCGCCGGGTTCCCGGACCTGTCCGGGGCCGAATTTTCTCTGTGAGTTGTAAGCGGTACCCCCCCAAGAGTTCAGTGCGTTCCGAACGCCGCGGCGCGCGGCGGCTGTTCTCGGTGAATGCCTCACCTTACGTCCTGGGTTCCGCGGTCGCGCCGCCAATGGAACCGGGGCGGTCCGCGCCCGATTTTCCGGCAGGATCCTGACCGCCGCGCGATCCCGTCGTCTGGCCTCGATAGGCGTTATCCGTCGGCGCAGGCAATGCCGCAGGCGACGACCGCGGTGATCACGAGGGCGAGGAAGACGGTGGCGCCGGTGGCCACGGCAACCCCGGGCGTGACCTCGAAGCGGGTCCCGTTCTGATCGGCGGGGGCCGATTCCGTCGGCGCCGGTTGCTGGGCGCAGCCGGACGCGCCGAGCAGGAGGGCCGCGCAGGCGGCGATGCAAATCTTGCGCATGGGAAGTGCTCCGTAAAATCGTCAGATGAATCAAAACGTGATTGGATGGTAGCACCGGAGCCGGTGGAAACGCGCACTATTATTGCGACGCGGCGCGCGAATTGGGAGCGGCGTCGGTCAATAGTGGTAGCGACACTGGACGATCTCGATCGGCCCGGGCGTCGCGCGGTAGACGAGCCGGTGCTTACGGTCGATGCGCCGTGACCAGAAGCCGGCGAGATCGCCCTTGAGCGGCTCGGGCTTGCCGATGCCCTCGATGGGGTGGCGCGGGCATTCGCGGATCTCGGAGGTCGAGATCGCGAGGCCGCGCTCCGCCAGCCGTGCGCGGAGCTCCTCGAGACCCTGGTCCCGCACCGCCTCGAAGGCAGCCATCACCTCAGCGTGCCGCGCCTCGATGCGTTGCGACCGCGTGTCGCCGCCCTGCGCCTTCGGCGCGAAGCTCGCCGTCGCGCGACGCCGGGCGTCCCACCGGATGACCGACGAGATCGAAATGCCGAACCGTCGCGCAGCGCTTGGCCAGCGACCTCAGGCTCTCTTGACCATGCTGTATCGCTCGACGGACCGCCGCCGTCGTCGTGGCGCTCCCGTGATGAACCTGGCCCATGGCGCATCCTTCCATTCAGGTGAAAAGACCGCGCCATCAAAGCCCGGGACCAAACATCTAGATGGTCGTCACCATCCGGCTCTCGGCGTCGGAGACAAAGCAGAGATCGATCAGCTTCTGCATCTCGGCCGCGCGGCGGAAGGTCGGCTCGCCGTTCTCGCCGCTGAGCAGCGCGATCAGGAAGCGCTGCTCGTTGCGCGGCGTCGGCGGGCAGTCCATCGGCTTCCAGGTCTGGGTCTCGATGTCGGGGCCGAGGCAGACCTCGAGGCTCGATCCGTGCGCGTCGGCCCAGACCTTGAGCGCGCCCCTGTCGCCGTGGATCATCAGATCGAGCTCGTTCGCCTTGCCGGTCGCATAGCGGCTCATGTGGATCACGCCGAGCGCGCCGTTCGAGAATTCGGCGGCGATCGCGACACTGTCGTTCACGTCGAGCTGGTAGACGCCGATCATCCCGCCCTCGGCCTTGTCGAAGGTCCGCATCCGGGCGCTCAGGGAGACGATGTCGAGCCCGGCGCCGTAGGTCACGAAATCGAGGATATGCACGCCGATATCGCCGAGCACGCCCCTGGAGCCATGCTGCGACGAGAGCCGCCAGAGCCATCGCTCCTCGGTCCGCCAGTCGCCCCAGTGCCGCCCGGTCAGCCAGCTCTGCAGGTAGCTCGCCTGCGCATGCCGCACTGTGCCGATCTCGCCCGCCTCGACCATCCGCCGCGCGGTCTGCAAGGCGGCGGCGTTGCGGTAGGTGAGGTTCACCATATTGACGAGGCCCGCCGCCTCCGCCGCCTCGGTCATGGCGAGCGCGTCCGGATAGGTGACCGCCAGCGGCTTCTCGCAGAGGACGGGCTTGCCGGCGGCGACGAGTGCCAGTGTCGTGTCCTTGTGCGCGCCGTCCGGGGTGGCGTTGACGCAGGCGTCGAACGCGCCCCAGGCGAGCGCGTCCGAGAGCGCGCCGAAGGCGTTCGGCAGGTGGAAGGTCTCGGCGAATTCGCGGGCGCGCTCAGGGTTCGCATCGACCGCGGCGACGATCTCGCAGCCGGGAAGGAGCACGAACCGCTCGGCGTGCGCGCGGGCCATCGCGCCGGTGCCGAGCATCAGGAGCCGCTGCCCGCCGCTCACCGGTAGCCCTCCTCGCCCGCCTTGTGCAGCGACGGGCCCCTGGCGGTGATCTTCTCCGGCGCGGCTTCGACCGGCACGTTCGGTGCCTCGTGCACGCCGACCCAGGCCGGGGCGGGATTGCGCGCCCAATGGACGGCGTTGCGGAGCAGCGCCTGCACCGTCGGGTCATGATAGGTGGGATAGGTCTCGTGCCCGGGGCGGAAGTAGAAGATCCGCCCGGCGCCGCGGGTCCATGTCATGCCCGAACGGAACACCTCGCCACCCTCGAACCAGCTGATGAGCACGGTTTCCATCGGTTCGGGCACCAGGAAGGGCTCGCCGTACATCTCCTCGTTGGGCAACTCGATCCGGTCGCCGAGGCCGGCGAGGATCGGGTGCGACCGGTTGACCGACCACAGCCGCTCGCGCTCGCCCGCCTCGCGCCAGCGCAGGCCGCAGGGGGTGCCCATGAGACGGATGAAGGGTTTCGAGAAATGCGCCGAATGCAGGACGATGAGGCCCATGCCCTCGTGCACCCGCCGGACGACGCGATCGACGGTGGCATCCTCCACCGCGCCATGCGCCTTGTGGCCCCACCAGAGCAGCACGTCGGTCTCCCTCAGCCGCTCCGCCGGCAGGCCGTTCTCCGGCTGGTCGAGGGTGGCGGTAGAGGCCTCGATCCCCTCGGCGGTGCCAAGCGCGGCGGCGATCGTGGCGTGAATGCCGTCGGGATAGATGCCGCGGACGGTGGCGTTCTCCCGCTCGTGAACGAATTCGTTCCAGACAACGGCGCGGATCATGGGTGTCTCCTCCAGGCCGCGCCTCTCCCACGCGCGATCGGTGGGAGAGTGGCGGGGTTGACGGGGCGGTACAAGCTTTGTGAATTCCGCCGCCGGGCGGGACGGGCGCCGTGGTTGGCCCGCGGGGGCGCGGAACGCCGCGCAAGCGCCGCGGCTCGGGTCGGTGATCGGGGCTGCGTGCCCTTCATACGATTGCCGCTTGGTTGGTTCGGATCGAGATGTTTCCGCGGACCGATCTCAGGGGGCGCCAGTGGCGCGCCCGCGGTCCGCGCGCCCGGAG
>NZ_CALAGI010000145.1 GCF_937891315.1 uncultured Amaricoccus sp.
CGATCCGTCCGCGCGGACCGGGCGCGACCGTCGTCCGGCCGGTGGCGGCGAGGTCTCCCCGCCCGGGCCTCACGCCCGAAAGCCTCACGCCCGAAAGCCTCACACCCGAGAGCACCGCGCCCGGGCCGGTGGCGCCGCCGCCGCTGGTCGCCGATGCGCGTCCGGTTCCCGTCCCCAAGCCGCGCCCGGTCCTTGGCGGCCACCGCGGTTCGCTGGCCGCGATCTTCCTCGCCGGTGTGCTCGGCGGCGGAATCGCCGTCTGGCTGGTTCCCTCGGCGCCCGGACAGCGAAGCGCCGAGGCGCCGAGCCCGGGGCGCGAGGTCGCGGCGCCGGTCGAGGTGGCGGTGTCGCTCGTCGCGCCAACGACCATGGACGAGGGACCGGCGGCGCTCGCACCCGACGCCGGAGCCGCCCCGGTCGGACCCGGCGGCGTAACCGCGGCTCCCCGCGCCGGCGAGCCGGGCGCCCTCAGTCCGCCGCTCGTCGAGGCGGCGCCCGCGCGGCCCGTCGCTCCGGCGGCGGCCCCCGACTTCACGGGCGCCGCGCCGATCGAACTCGCGGGTCTCGCGCCGGAGGATCACGAGGCGCTGCCGAATTTCGCCCGGTTCGCCGCCGCCGGTGGTCGGACCCCCGCCGCGCCCCCCGCGCCCGGGATCGAGGCGCCGCTGCCCGACGCCGCGACCCGTCCCGCGGTCGCGCCATCGCTGGCCGGAGCTCCCGCTCCGGCCGTGGGGTCGCTGGCCGGGGCTCCCGCTCCGGCCGTGGGAACGGCGCGCGTCTTCGTGCATTTCCCGCCGACCGCCGCCGCCGAGGCCGACGCGGCGCTTGCCACGCTGCGCGCCGCCGGCGTCGGCGAGGCGACGCTGGTGCCGGGGCGGGTCCCGGTCGGCACCAGCAACGTGCGCTATTTCCACGAGGCCGACCGCGAGGCGGCGCTCGACGTGGCGAGGCTCCTCGCCCCGTCGGCCGGCGCGGTGCCCGAGGCCCGCGACTTCACGGGCTTTCGCCCGCGACCGGATTCGGGGTTGGTCGAGGTCTGGTTCGCGGGCGAAGCGCCCGCCGCCGCCGCGCCCGCCGCCGCCGGGCGAAAGACCGTCGCCGTCGCCGCGCGCGCTCCGGCGACGACCCCCCGGGTCGCCCGCCAGCAGGAGGCCGAGGCCGAGGCGGTGCAACGCATCCTGCTCGAACGCGCGGTCGAACGCATGCTGAAGGATCGGATGCCGCGCGGCTGAGGCAAGCGCGTCGGAGCGGCGCGCGCGCCACGCCACGCCACGCCACTTATACTCGCAAGATCAGCAATCTGCGGGGTTTCGCTCGGCGCCCGATCAAAGCGCGGCGTTTCCCCGCCTACGCCCCGCCGCGCGGCTTTTCTCCGGCGCGGTCCTGCACTATGGCTTTTCGTGAGTGGGTATGAGGGGATCGCGCGTCGGTCCCGCTGTGGGGTTGAATGAGACGGAAGGTCGCCGTCACGGTGTCAGCGATGATTCTCGCCGCGCAGCTTGGCAGCCCGCTGGCGGCCGCCGTGCCGACCTCGGAGCAACTGGGCGAGATCGCGAACTATCTCGAGACGAACGACGTCGAGGCGCTGCGCGCCTTCCTGCAACTGCATCCGGAGCTTCTGGACGAGGATACGCCGCTGGCGAGACTCCTCGCCGAATTCATGAGCCAATCCGACGACATGGCAGGCTTCCTCGGCCTGGAGTTCGACCTGCGCGACGCGCTGCGCGGGCCGGCGTCGCAACTCCCTCCTGAATCATCGGACAGGCAGGAACCGCCGGGCGAGGTGATCTACTGATGGAGCGCCGATGAGCGCGGTCGCCGCTCCCGGTGAGCCGGTGGCACCAGGCGCCCCGCGGCTCGCCTGGGCGGCGCCGCGCGCGGGGGAGCGGTTGACCCTCCTCGTCGAGCCGCGGTTTCCCGGCGGCACGGCGGCGGCGGTCGCGGCCGAGATTCGCGCGCTCGCTCCCTCGTTCGACCTGCGGGTCGTGGCGCTCGAAACCGCGATGTTCAAGGACCGCGAGGTCAATCCCCGGCTCGCCGAGGCGCTGGCCGCCACCGGCGTCGAGATGATCCCGCCGCCTTCGGTGATCCGTGCCGACACCGTCGTCCTGCACAACCCCGCTTGCCTCAAGTTCGAGCGCGCGCCCTTGCCCCGGATCAGCTGCCAGCGCGCCTTCGTGGTGACGCATGAGAATTTCCTGCGCCCGAACGGCGCCGAGGGTTTCGACATCGCCGGCTGCCTCTCCCGGATCGACGACAGCCTCGTCGCCGGCCGGCGTTGGCTCGCGCCGGTGTCGGACTGGAACCGCGCCGGAGTCGCGGACTGGCTCGCCGCCGCCGGAAGCCGATGGCGGCTCGCCGATTTCGACTGGGCGAACATCTGCGATTTCGATCTCCTGCCGCCGACCGACCGTCCGCGCGACCGCCGCGGCCGCCATTCGCGCCCTGGCCTCGAGAAGTTTCCGGACCGCGACACCATGCTCCGGCACTTCCCCGCCGGGGCCGAGATCTGTGCCATCCTCGGCGCCGACGGGTTTCTCGACGATCCGGAGGGCCCACCGCGCCACTGGAAGGCGCTGCGCTTTGGCGAGACCGAGGTGGCGAGCTTTCTTGGCGAGATCGATTTCTTCGTCTATTTCACCAATGCGATGTGGCGCGAGAGCTTCGGCCGTGTCATCGCCGAGGCGATCGCCGCCGGCAAGCTGGTGATCACCGATCCGGGCACGGCGGCGACCTTCGGCGCGGCGGTGGTGGCCTCGGACGGCGGCGACGTCGATGCGATCATCGCGCGGTTCATCGCCGAGCCCGGGCGCTACCAGGCGTTCGTCCGGGCGGCGCAGGCATCGCTGGCGCGGTTCCGGCCGGAGAGCTTCGTCCGGACGGTGCGCGCCGGCCTCGAGCGGAGCGGAGCGGGGGTCGATGTTCTGGTGTGAGACCGGGGGCGAGACGCCGAGGGACTACGACGCCCTCGCGCTGTTCGTCGCCCAGCTCGCCGCCGCCGGCCTGCCCGCCGCGGTCGATGCGCGGGCGGTGCCGGACGGGCTGTCGCGCTATGTCCAGTTCGAGCTCGCGCCCTATCTGCGCGACGGCCCGCCCGGGCCGCGGGATACCGTGGTCATCGTCGGCGCCCATCGGCTGACCGACGGCCGGCTCACCCGGCTGCGAAGGCTGCGCGGCGGCGCCGACCGACGCGTCGTCGCACTCGGCGCCTTCGAGACGCGGCAGGCGGTGACCGGGGTCAAGGCGCGGCTCTCCTATGTCTTCGGTCAGGATCCGCTGACCCTGGAGTCGGGAGCGGATGGCGGCGACTGGCGGGATTTCGGCGTCGCCACCCCGCGCGAGATCTCGCCCCTGCCGCGCCTGCTCCTCGTGGCGCCCGACCTGCGCGAACGCGCGCAGGCCTCGGCGCTGGTGGGCCTCGCGCTGTCGCCGCGGTTCCGGGTCGCGGTGCTGACCGACGGCAAGTCCAAGCAGGAATGGCAGGCCGCGCACGGTGCCGAAATCCCCTTCTACCAGTTCGCCGAGGCGACGCCGGCCAGCCTCGCCGCGCGGGTCGAGATCTGCGTCGCCTTCGGACCCTTCGCCCAGAACCCGCGGGCCCGCGCACTGATCGCCAATCTCGCGGTCGGCGGCGCGGCGCTGATCGACGCGACGCCGGACCACGCGACGGCGCGGACGAGCGACGCCTTCGTCCGCGGGCCGCTGGATCTGCTGGCGCTCGGGCCCTTCGTCACCGACGAGATCCTGCCGAACCTCGCGCGGATCACCGACCATGCGCGGGCGTCGCGTTTCGCCGCGGCGCGGGATCCGCGCCCGCTGTCGCGCCTGCTCGAAGCCGGGCCGGCGCCCGCGCCGCGCCAGCCCGCCGCCGGACCGGCGCGCATCCTCTTCTATCCGACCAACGGCGTCGGCCTCGGCCATGCCCAGCGCTGCGCGCTCATCGCCCGCGCGCTCGCGCCGGCCCGGGCCGCGCCGGTCTTCGCCGCCTTCCCGAGCTGCGCGCGTCTGGTCAAGGCGCATGGGTTCGATGTGATGCCGCTGATCGCGCGCAGCGGCCAGCATGCGCAGAGCCACGAGAACGACCTTGCCAACTATGTCCGCCTGTGCGCGCTCGGGGGCGGCGCGCGAACGCTGGTGTTCGATGGCGGCCATGTTTTCGACTCGGTCTATCGGACCATCCTCGAGCAGCGGCTGCGCGGCGTCTGGATCCGCCGCGGCCTCTGGCAGGCGAGCCAGGACAATTCGGTGGCGCTCGACCGCGAGAAGGTGTTCGACCGGGTGATCGTGCCGAGCGAGGCCTTCGAGGAGCTGAACGCCACATACTCTCGCGGCGATCATCTGCGGATGGTCGGCCCGATCGTGCAGCGGCTGGCGCTCGACCCGGCGCAGCGCGCCGACCTGCGCGACCGGCTCGCCGCCCGCTTCGGCCAGCCGTTCCGGCGGCTGGTGGTCTCGCTGCTCGGCGCCGGCGTGGCGGCGGACCGCGGCGCCCAGCTGCAGGCGCTCTGCGGCATGATGGAACGGCGGACGGACGTCCTGCATCTCATCGTCGTCTGGCCGACCGCGGTGCTGCAGCCGGTCTGGTTCGGCTGGCGGCGCAGCCGGGTGGTAAAGACGCATTCGGCCGGCGCGCTGGCGGTGGCGGCGGATTTCTGCGTCGGCGCCGCCGGCTACAATTTCTTCCACGAGGCGCTCTACAACCGGGTGCCGGCGGTCTTCGTGCCGCAGACCGGCTCCTACATGGACGACCAGCGCGCCCGCGCCCGCGCCGCCCGCGACCGCGGGCTCGCCGGCCTCGCCGAGCCGGGCGCGCTGATGGCGCTGGAGCGCGAAGTCGGCCGGTTCCTCGACGGCGGCGCCGAAGAGGAGGCGCGGACCCGGCTCGCCGCGCTCGACCTGCCGGAGCCGGGGACCGAGCGCGCCGCGCGCCTGATCGAGGAGGTAAGCGATGGACCCGCAACGCTGGAACGCGATCCTGTCGCGGATTACCCCGCTTGACGCGGAGGATATCGACGATCTGACCCGCGCCTTTGATCCGCGGCGGACCCCGCCCGGGCGCGATCTCTTCCCCGAGATCGCGCCGGCGCCGATGCCAGGCACCGCGATGAAGCGGGCCGACGCGGTCGCGGTCGGCCTCCGGGTGCCGTCGTCGCCGGCCGACGCCTTCGACCGGGCGCTGCGGCTCGCCGCCTTCGCGCTCGAACGCGATGTCGAGGTGGTCATCCTGTCGGCCGACGACACGAGCGGCTTCGAGCGCTTCGGCTTCCGCGCCGAGCGCCTCCCACCCGCCAGCGCGCCCGGCGCGAGCGCGTGGGAGGAACAGGTTCGCCGCTTCTGGAACATCGACCTCGTCCTCTGACCGCGCCCGTCGCCCGGCGGTGACCCGCGCCGCGCCGGCCGGTCCGTCCTCGCAAGTCGGACGCCCCGGGCGGCGCGCGCATTGGCGCCTCCCGCCACGAACCGCGGGCCCCCCTCCTTCTAAGCGCCCCTCGCTGACCCGGGGCTCAGCCCCCCAGTGCGTCGGAAGCCTTGCGCGATCCCGTCGCCCCTGAGACGGCTTCCTGATCGGTTCGGATCGAGATGTTTCCGCGGACCGCTCTTGGGGGGCGCCAGTGGCGCGCCCGCGGTCCGCGCGCCC
>NZ_CALAGI010000146.1 GCF_937891315.1 uncultured Amaricoccus sp.
CCGGCACCCGGCGGCGGGCGGCGCTGCTCGCCCGGCGCCGCGCCGCGCTCGCCCGCGCGGAACCGGCGGCCCCCGCGCCGGCCGCCCCGTCGTTCCCCGACGACGAGGATCCGGTGGAGATCGCCGATCCGAGCCCCGAGGCGCAGCCGAAATCCGAGATCCGCCAGGCCGGGATGCGGCCCCGGCACTATGCGCTGCTGATCAGTTTCGCGCTCTGCGTGGCGCTGCCGGTCATCGCGAGCGCGCTCTATCTCTGGACCCGCGCGGCGGACCAGTATCATTCCGAGGTCGCCTTCTCGATCCGCTCGGAGGAGGCGGGCTCGGCCACGGCGGGCCTGCTCGGCGCGCTGACCCAGCTCGGATCGGGCTCGGCCCCCGATTCCGACATCCTGTTCGAATTCATCCGCGGCCAGAAGATCGTCGCCGATATCGACCAGCGGCTCGACCTCCGGCGCATGTTCAACCGCGATCCGAGCGATTTCGTCTTCTCGCTCGGCGAAGACAGCTCGATCGAGGATCTGAAGCGCTACTGGAACCGGATGGTGAAGGTCAGCCTCGACGGCTCGGCCGGCATCGTCCGGGTCCAGGTCCATGCCTTCACCCCGGAGGATGCCAAGACGATCGCCGAGGCGATCCTGACCGAGAGCAGCGCGCTGGTGAACCACCTCTCCGAACAGGCGCGGCAGGATGCGATCCGCTTCGCCGCCGCGGAATTCAAGGAGGCCGAGGAAAACCTGCGCGCCATGCGCCAGCGGGTCAGCGACTTCCGCCGCGACCACCGGATGGTCGATCCCTCGGCCGACGTCGCCGGGCAGATGGGCCTGCTGAACGCGCTGCAGGGGCAGCTCGCCTCGGCGCTGGTCGATCGCGACGTATTGCTCAGCTATGTCGGCGAGACCGACCAGCGGGTGATCCAGGCCAACCGCCGGATCGATGCGATCACCGGCCGGATCGACGAGGAGCGGAACACGCTCGACATCGCCGGGAGCGAGGGCGGCGGCGCCGCGCTGCCCGACGTGGTCGGCGCCTACGAGGAGCTGCAGGTCGATCTCGAGTTCGCCAATACCACCTATACCCAGACGCTGGCCGGGCTCGCCGGGGCGCGGGCCGAGGCGCGGCGGCAGTCGCGCTATCTCACGCCGCATATCCAGCCGACCCTGGCCGAAACCTCGCTCTATCCGCGCCGGACGCTGATCATCGGGCTCGTCGCGCTCTTCACCACGCTCGGCTGGGGGGTGATGATGCTGATCTACTACAATGTGCGCGACAATCGTTGAATTGGGGGGGCCTGAGCCGGCGAGCCAGCCGAAGCCGGCGATCGAGTTCCGCGACGTCTCCAAGGCGTTCCTGACGCCGTCGAGCCGCAAGGTGGTGCTCGACCGGCTGACCCTCGCCCTGCCCGCCGGCGCCAAGGTCGGGGTGCTCGGGCGCAACGGCGCGGGCAAGTCGACGCTGCTCGGCATGGTCGGCGGCATCGTGCGGCCCGATATCGGCGAGATCCACCGCAATGTGCCGGTCTCCTGGCCGCTCGGCTTCTCGGGCAGCTTCCATGCCGAACTCAGCGGCGCGCAGAACATCCGCTTCGTCGCCCGGATCTACGGGCTCGATACCGACGCGCTGATCGCCTTCGTGCAGGAATTCGCCGAGCTCGGCGATTTCATCAACATGCCGGTCCGGTCCTATTCCTCGGGCATGAAGGCGCGGCTCGCCTTCGGCATGTCGATGGGCGTCGCCTTCGACTGGTATCTGGTGGACGAGATCACCGCCGTCGGCGACGCGGCCTTCAAGCGCAAGAGCCTCGCGGTGTTCAAGGCGCGGCTGCGCGACGCCGGCCTGCTCATGGTCTCGCATTCGGTCAATACCCTGCGCAGCTATTGCGACAAGGGGCTGGTGCTGGAGAACGGCCAGGCGCGCTATTTCGAGGATCTGGAAGAGGCGATCGCGGTGCACGAGGCCAATCTCGGCGCCGAGGTCTCGCCCCGCGCCGCCGCGCGCGCCGCCCGCGCCGCGCGGATGGCCGAGCGCGCGGCGGCCCGCGCCGCCCGCCGCGCCGGGATCGACGCCCTGCGCAGCGCCCCGGACGGCCCCGCCCCCGAACGGATCGGCCGCCTCGCCCCGCGCTGAGGCGAAGCGGCGGGGATATTGCGCTAAATCAAGACTCTGGAGCGGACGGGCCGGCTCTGCCGGATCGGCCTCCGCTAGGCGGCGCCTTCGGCGCCTTCGTCCGAATAGCCGCCGGGGTTCTGCGATTGCCAGTGCCAGGTGCTCGCGCACATCTCCGCGAGGCCGAGCTCGGCCCGCCAGCCGAGTTCGGCCGCCGCCCGGCCGGCGTCGGCGTAGCAGGCGGCGACATCGCCCGGCCGGCGCGGCGCGAGATTGACCGCGATCTCCCGGCCGCTGGCCGCGCCGAAGGCCCGCGCCATCTCCAGCACCGAGGTGCCCTGGCCGGTGCCGAGATTGAAGGCGGCGCAGCCCCGGCCCGTCTCGCCCACGCCCGTCTCGCCCACACCCGTCTCGCCCTCTCCCGCGCGCCCCGCGGTCCAGTCGACGGCGGCGAGATGGGCGCGGGCGAGGTCGCTCACATGGATATAGTCGCGCACCCCGGTACCGTCGGGCGTCGGATAATCGGTGCCGAAGACATTCAGCGCCGGGCGCCGGCCGACCGCGACCTGGGCGATGAAGGGCATGAGATTGTTCGGCACCCCGGTCGGATCCTCGCCGATCCGCCCCGAGGCATGGGCGCCGACCGGATTGAAATAGCGCAGGAGCGCGATCGACCAGGAGGGATCGGAAGCCGCGAGATCCTCGAGGATGCCCTCGATCTGCAGCTTGGAGCGGCCATAGGGATTGGTGGTGCGCCGCGGATGGCTCTCGTCGATCGGCAGATAGTCGGGATCGCCATAGACCGTGGCGCTCGAGGAAAAGACGAAGCGCCGGCAATCCGCCGCCCGGAGCGCGCGCAGGAGCGCGAGGCTGCCGCCGACATTATTGTCGAAATAGCCGAGCGGGTCGGCGACCGACTCCCCCACCGCCTTCAGCCCGGCGAAATGGATCACCGCCTCGGGCCGGGTCTCGGCGACCAGCGCCGCCATGGCACCGGCGTCGCGGATATCGGCCCGGGTGAAGCCGAAGTCGCGGTTGGCGAGCTGCTTGACCCGCGCCAGCGCCACCGGGCTCGCATTGTCGAGATTATCGACCACGTGCGCCGCGTGACCGGCCTTCAGCACCTCGACCAGGGTATGGCTGCCGATATAGCCGGCGCCGCCGGTGATGAGGATCCGCATGCGATGTCTCCGGGCCGGTTCGGGGAGGTTTCGGGCGAAACTAGTCGAGCCCCCGGAAAAGGAAACCATCTCCGGGGAATTCAGCGGACGAGGACGGATCAGACCGGGATTTGGGCGGGTCTCATTCGGGCGGGTCTCAGACGAGGTCCGATCCCGCCTGCGCGGTGGCGATCCAGGTCGCGGCCGGGACCAGCCGCCCGAGCGGGCCGAGCCGGGTGGCGAGTTCGGCCTCGTCGAGCCGCGCGACCTCGGCGAGGCAGCGCAGCCCCGCCCGGCGCAGCGCCCAGACAAGGCCCGGTCCGGCGCCTGGCAGGCGATCGAGATCGCAGGCGGGCAGCGGCGCGGGTTCCGCCGGGGAGGCTTCGGGCATCCCCTCGGCCATGGCTTCGGCGATGACCTCGGGCGCCGGCGCGGCGGGGCGCGACGTCTCGCCCTGGCGCTGGAACGGCAGGACCTCGGCGGCGGCGCCGCGCGGCGCCGCGCGGGTGGCAGGGGGAGGCTCGGCCCCGGTCAGGGCGCGCAGGAATTCCTCGAGTGCCAGCTGGGCGTCCGAGGCCGCCCGGCCGCCGCGCACCGGGATCGGCTCGGGAGAGGCCCCGCGCGCCGGCGCCACCGCGATCCCGGGCGCGGCGCCTCCGGTCCCGGATTTGAGTTCGGGGGTGAATTCCGGCATGGAGTCGGGCGGGGAATCCGGCGTGGAACCGGTCATGGAATCGGCCGTGGAATCGGGGCGCAGGCGGGCCAGCCGCGCCGCCCGCTCGGCGCGCAGCCGGCCGCGCTGCGCAATGCGCGCCGCGAGGGTGGGATGGACGCTCGCGCGGGCCTCCGCCGCGCCTTCGGTCGGGATCCCCGCGTCGGTTCCGGCGTCGGTTTCGGGCTGGATCCCGGATTGAACCAGGGGGCGGTCCTTCAGGCGATGGTCCGACATGGGCGGGGCTCCTCGTCTCGATCAGCTGAACCGGGGGACCCGGGTCGGGGTGGCTTCGTCGGCCGCCTGGCGCTCGAGCCGGGCGAGAAACTCGGCCAAGGTCAGGCCGAGCGTCTCGTGGAAGGCCGGGTCCCGGGCGCCGGTCGCGGTGCCGTCCTCGAGCTGGGTGGCGAGCCCGGCCAGCCGCTCGGCGAGGCCATCGACCCGCGCGGTCTGGTCCTCGAGCCGTCGGGCGACGGCCTTGAGCGTCTCGGCGAGCGTCTCGCCAAGGGCGGTCAGCGCCGGATCCGGCTCGGCCCGCGCCCGGAGCACCTCGGCGTTGAGGAGATCGAGGATCTCCGCCTGGCGGCGCTCGATGGCGGCGAGGCGGCGGGCGAGCGGGGTTTCCTCGCCCGCGAGCCCGGAAGTGAGGTCCGCCCCGAAATCGGAGGCGAAATCGGAGGCGAGGTCGCCCGCGAGATCGGTGGTCAGCCGGGCGGTCAGGCGCGCGGCCTCGGTGGCATGCCGGGCCTGGATCACCGCGCGCAGCTCCGGCGCGTCGGCCAGCGCCTCCTTCACCGCCCGGGCCTCGGCGCGCAGGAGCAGGAGCGGCTGGTCGAGCCGGCCCTCGTCCTCCTCGGCCTCGGGCAGGCCGTCGGTCGGGGTCAGCCAGACCGCGTCCGGGCCGAAGGCGGCCCGCAGCGCCGCCGCCAGCGCCTCGGTCCAGTCCTCGGGCGGGGTGGTTCCGAGCCGCCCGTCGAGATCCTCGGGGCCGGCGTGGAAGGCGTAATGGAAGCGGTCGAGGCGATAGACCGGGCCGGCGACGAGGCCGCAGATCGTGGCCAGCGTCGGGGTCTCGGCCTCGAGCTGGGCGGGATCGCCGATCAGCTCGTGGCTGACGAGCCCGGCGGCGATCAGTTCGGCCAGCGCGGCGGGCGGTGTCTCGGGCTGGGGCGCCGCGGAGGAGGATTCGAAAACGGCGCTGTCCAAGGGCTGACCTCTCGAAAGGACTGGGGTGGAGGGCGGGCGGAAGGGGATCGCTCTCGGGAACTTAACGTCCCCTGAATTGGTTAAGCGGACGTTACTCCCCCGGGCGCGGAACGGGCGGGGGATACCTCCCCCGCCCCGCCTCTCCAGCCGTCACTTCTGGTGCAGCGAGACCACGCGCGGCAACGCCCGCAGCGCCGCGAGATCGGGATCGACCGCCGTCTCCGCCTCCTCGGCCGGAACCGCGGCCTCGGCGGCGGGCGCGACGGTGGCGGGGGGGGCGACGGCGGGGGGGGCGACGGGCGCGGGGGCCTCCGGTGGTGCGATCACGGATTCGGCCAGCGCGGCGGCCTGGCGCTCCAGCACCTGGCCGAGGCGGGTCTGGGCGGCGCTGATCCGGGGCAGGCTCGCCTCGAGCAGCGCCAGCCGGTTGGCGAAGAGCTCGGTCTGCTCGGCGGCGGCGCGGGCGGCGATCATCTGGGTGGCGATGGCCCGTGCCTCGGCGCGGGCCTCGTCCTCGCTCGCCTCGGCGGGCCGCGCCTCCAGCTCGGCGAGCCGGGCTTCGAGCGGCGCGAGGCGGGCGAAGACCGTCTCGACGCGCGGATCCTGGGCGGCGAGGCCGGTTTCCATCTCGACGAGCCGCGCTTCCAGCGGCGCGAGCCGGGCGAAGACGGTTTCCACCGTCGCGTCCTTCTGGGCATAGAGCCGGGTCAGCCGCTCGGAAATCTCGGCGAAGGGGTTCTCGCCCGGCGCTTCCAGCGCGCTCAGCCGGTCGCGCAAGGCGCCTTCGGCTTCGAGGCGCGCGGCCTGGGCGGCTTCCAGCCGCTCGGCGAAACGATCGAGCGCCACGCGCGGATCCTGGGTGGCGAGGTCGGCGGCCATCTCTTCCAGCCGCGCCTCCAGCGGCGCGAGCCGGGCGAAGACCGTCTCGACCGTCGCGTCCTTCTGGGCATAGAGCCGGGTCAGCTGCTCGGAAATATCAGCGAAGGGATGCTCGCCCGGCGTCTCCAGCGCCGCGATCCGGGCCTGCGCGGCTTCGAGCCGTTCGGCGAAACGGTCAAGTGCCACACGCGGATCCTGGGTGGCGAGGTCGGCGGCCATCTCCTCCAGCCGCGCCTCCAGCGGCGCGAGTCGGGCGAAGACCGTCTCGACCGTCGCGTCCTTCTGGGCATAGAGCCGGGTCAGCT
>NZ_CALAGI010000147.1 GCF_937891315.1 uncultured Amaricoccus sp.
GCACAATCTCGGCCGGGCCAAGACCATCATCCTGATCGCGCACCGGCTGACCACCGTGCGGGCCTGCGACACGATCTTCATGCTGGAGCAGGGCCGGCTGGTCGCCGAGGGCCCCTATGACGACCTGATCGACACCAACCGCGCCTTCCGCGCCATGGCGGTCGGTCATTCCGGCGCCTGACCCGGACGCGGCCCCCGGACGCTGACGGGGGGCGCGGGTTCAGGGCCGGGGGGCGCGGCGCTGGCGGGCGAGGAGCGGCTTCAGCCGCGCATAGGCGGTGGTGGCGCCGTCGATCGGGATTTGCCAGGCCGGGCCGTAATGCCGCTTGGCGCTCATCCAGATCACGATATCGCTGGCGAGCCCGCGACGGTGGATATAGCGGCTGAAATAGGGATTGGCATCGCTTCGGTAGTTCCAGTCCCAGATCCGGGTCGCGAGCCCGCTCCGCCACAGCACATAGGGCAGGCTCAGCTGGTCGCGCCGGGCGCCGCGCTCGAGCTCGTCCCACCAGAGTTCCATCGCCGGGTCGAGGCCGGGGGCGGCGTGGCGGCGGAAGATGACGGCGTTCTCGGTCAGCAGCTGGTCGCGCGGCAGCCCCTCGGCCAGGTAGCGCGCGAGCTGGGCCTCGCCCCGCTCGAACTCGGCGGGCGGGATCTTGCCCACCCGCTTGCCGAACTCGAATTCCGCGAAGATGTCGGACCGCTCCTTGTGCGGGAACAGCCCGATATCGGCGCCGCTCGCCACGAACTCGGCGATCAGCGGCGAGAGGTCGCCGATCACCAGCAGATTGGCATCGACATAGATCGAGACATCCGCCCGCGGGAAGATCCGCCGCGGGAAGAACTTGCAGTAGCGGTTGACGAGGCTCGGCGTCAGGCCCCGCGTCGCCTCGGGAAAGGGGTGGTGCTCCCAGCCCCGGACGAAGCGCGGCCGCCGGTCGGAAAACAGCACGAAATCGACCCCGGGCGTCGCCGCGACCGGGGTGAAGATCCGGTCGTAGGCGAGATCGGCGCAGGTATAGAGCACGGTCTTCATCGGGGATATTCCAGGGGGGGGATGTTCCAGGCTTCGGAGGGGCGAGGCTGGCGCCGCGGGGGGACCGGCTCGGTGATCCGCCTCAGCGGATCACGTCCTCGATCATCGCGCGGAACTCGGCGCAGACCTGGGCGTCGGTCGAGCGGGCGGCGACCTGGGCCATGATCTCCTTGGCGCGCCGCCATTCCGGGCCGCCGAAGGCGGCGGCGATCGCCATCATGTCATATTCCAGCAGCTTCGGATCCGGCCCGCGCACATAGAAAGGGTAGTCGTCGCCGAGATACTGCGCCGCGTCCTCGTCCTTGCGCCCGACCGCCAGCACCGCCTGGCAGCGCGCGGCGACGAAGCCCTTGAGGAACGGCTTCCAGCCGTCATGCGGCTTGGAGCGGCGCACGATCCAGTGGCAATTGTAGTTCGGCAGCAGGTCGAGCCAGTTCATCTCGACCTTCGATGTGTCGAGCCCGACGAAATCGATCATGTGGCCGAGGCTGTCCGGCCGGTAGGTATTGGCCGGATAGCCGAAATAGGCGGCGCGCAGCCGGTCGGTCGGCGGCGTCATCGGCCGCACCTGGGAATTCACGTGATGGGTCACGTGATAGGAGGGGGTGCCCGGGAACAGCCGGCCGAAATCATGCGCCTGCCGGTTCGACACCGCCATGGTGGCATCCATCGCCGCCATCTTGTCCGGCTCGGGCAGCATGTCGTCCCAGCTGCCGATCACCGCGAGGTTGCGGCGGGCGAGCTCGGCGATCTCGTTCGCCGAATGCGTCTCGATCGCGCCCTTGGTCAGGATCACCACCCGGCCGGCGAGATCGGCGGTCTCGCTCTGGTAGGCCATCTCGATCTCGCCCGGATAGCGCGCGGCGACGAGCTCGCTCAGCTGTTTGCCGCGCAGGATGGTCGAGGCGGCGGCGGCGTATTTCTCGGCATAGACGAAGGCGACCCGCAGCCGCTGGCCGGCGGCGGGCGGGCGCGCCGTGCGCGGACCGGCCGGAAAGGCGAGGCGCCGGGGCGGACGCGGCGCGGTCGCCGCGACGAAGGCGTTGTTCGCCGCCGAGCCGAGCGCCGCCGGCAGCACGCGGAGGAGCCGGCGCCGGGCCGCCGGGTCGGGGTCGCGCGCGCCCGCCGCGGGTTCGGGCACCGGTTCGGGCCCGGATATGGCTTCGGTCGCGGGATCTTCGGGCGCGGGGTCGTTGACCGCGGCGTAGAGGCTGATCGCCTCGAGCCCGGGGGCGCGCGCCTCGGACGCCCACCAGGCTTCCATCAGCGCCGCGACCTCGGGGGCGCCATGCCGCCGCCAGATCATGCCGGTGTCGCAGGCGCCGAGATCGCGCGGCAGGTCGCGCGCGGCGCAGGCGCGGGCCTGGGCGAGGACGCGCGCCGCCGGGACCGCCGCGCGGGTCGCGTCCGGCTCGGGGACGGCGCCGATCAGATGCGCCTCGGCCAGATCCTGCCAGTCGGCCCCGATCTCCGAGCGCCAGAGCACGAGGTCGTGCGGCAGCAGCCAGCGCAGCATGAGCGTATGCGCGTTTCCGACCAGCTTGCGGTCGGGGGCGAGGAACAGCGAGGCCCGCGCCTCGGGCGCCGCCAGGGCCAGCGCGCGATGCGGCAGGATCCGCGCCCAGCCGGCGGCGCGCTCGGCCGTCCCGGGCGCGCCGAGCGATGGTGCCAGCGCCACCGTCTCCCAGCCGGCGACCGCGAGATCGACGCGGTCGGTCAGGCAGAGAAAGCGCAGGCCAGGCACGCCGTGAAACAGCGGCGCCGGCTCCGGTCCCGCGCCGAAGGCGACGGTATAGATCACGATGCTCCGCGCCTCGGCCTCGGTCAGCGCCGCCGGCCGCTGGGCGGCGGGCAGCGCCGGCCAGATCGCCGGGGCCTGGCGGTGGCGCAGCAGCGCCGAAGCCGCCCCGCCGCCCTCGGCGCGGAACGCCTCGAACAGCGGCGCGGCGGCGTCCCAGCCGAGGGCGCGGGCGGTCATCATCGCCTCGGCCTGGGCGAGAAAGGCCGAGCGCGGCGCCAGCTTCCGCGCGGCCCGCGCGATGCCGAGCACCCGCGCGGGGTCGATGATCGCGAGCTTGCGCAGCACCGCGAGGCCGCGGGACGAGATCTTGCGCGGTGCGCGGCGCGCGGCGCCGGCGGCGTTCTCGATCGTGTCCTGGACCAGCGCCCAGGACCGCAGGCGGATCCGCTTGCCGAGATCGGGCGGCGGCGCCGACGGCCTGGTGCCCGGCGTCTGGGAAGCCGGGGGGGGCGCCGGCTGTCGCGGGACCGAGGGCCCGGAAGGATCTGCGGTGAAGGATGCCATGGCGCCTCGGTCGTGGTTCGCAGCACTCTAGTGCGCGACCCGGCCGGAATGAAGCGAGCCGGCGCCGTTTTTTCGGGCGTCCTTAACCGCCACGCCGGGGCCGGCCAGGTTTCGCGCGGATTTCACGCGATTTTCGGGGCGGGTCTCTGGGCGGATTTTCGCCCGTCGGTCGCCGGAGGGGCGGCGGAGGCGCTGGTTTGACGCCTCGCGCGAAAGACGGCAGAGAGGGTGGGGTTTTTCGGCGCGCCCGTCGGGCGCGCCCATCGGGGCGAGGGCGGGTTGGCGATGGATCGGGTGGAATGCGTGGTGGTGGGCGCGGGCGTGGTCGGGCTCGCCGTGGCGCGGACGCTCGCCCGCGCGGGCCGCGAGGTGATCCTGCTCGAGCGCGAGGGGTTGATCGGCTCGCATACCAGCTCGCGCAATTCCGAGGTGATCCACGCCGGCCTCTATTATCCCGCCGGCTCGGCCAAGGCGGCGCTCTGCCCGCGGGGACGCGAGCTGCTCTATGCCTATTGCGCGACGCGCGGCGTGCCGCACCGCCGGCTCGGCAAGATCATCGTGGCGACCGACGCGGCGCAGGTCGCCGGGCTCGAAACCGTCGCGGCGGCGGCGCGGGCCAATGGCGTCGCCGATCTGGCGCCGCTCGGCCGGGCCGACCTCGCCCGGCTCGAGCCGGCGCTGCGCGGGGTCGAGGGCCTGCTCTCGCCCTCGACCGGGATCATCGACGTCCATGGCTACATGCTGAGCCTGCTCGGCGAGATCGAGGAGGCGGGGGGCGCGGTCGCCTATCACGCGCGCCTGCGCGCCGCGCGGCCGCTGGATGGCGGCGGGTTCGCGCTCGAAGTGGAGAGCGGGGGCGAGATCACGCGGCTCGCCGCCGGGAGGCTCGTCAACGCCGCCGGTCTCTTCGCCGGCGAGGTGGCGGCGGCGACCGAGGGGCTGCCGCCGGCCTTCCGCCGGCGGGTGCATTACTGCAAGGGCACCTATTTCGCCAGCGCGGCCCGGGCGCCGTTCCGCCATCTCATCTATCCGGTGCCCGAGCGCGACGGGCTCGGCGTGCATCTGACGCTCGATCTCGCGGGGAGCGCGCGGTTCGGACCGGATACCGAATGGGTGGAGGAGATCGACTATCGGCTCGACCCCGACCGGGGCGCGGGTTTCTACGCCGCGATCCGGCGCTACTGGCCGGACCTGCCCGAGGGCGCGCTCAGTCCGACCTACGCCGGGGTGCGGCCGAAGCTGGCACCCGCCGGCGGGGCGGCCACCGACTTCACGCTCGACGGCCCGGCGGCGCATGGCCTGCCCGGCCTCGTCAATCTCTTCGGCATCGAGAGCCCCGGCCTGACCGCCTCGCTCGCCCTCGCCGAGGAGGTCGCGGAGATGCTGGGGTGAGAGGCTCCGGCGCGTTTACCCCGATTCGGGGCGATGCTATGTTGCGCCGCTGTATTCCGACGCGGTCCCCGATGCGAGCGAGACGGTGCCCATGAAGTATCGTCCCGAGATCGACGGCCTGCGCGCGATATCGGTCACCGCGGTGATCCTGTTCCACGCCGACTTCTCCGGGTTCGACGGCGGCTTCGTCGGGGTCGATGTCTTCTTCGTGATTTCGGGCTTTCTCATCACCCAGATCCTGGCCGGAGAGCTCGAGGCCGGGGACGGGGCTGGAGATGGGAACGGGGATTTCTCGCTGGCGCGCTTCTACGAGCGGCGGGCGCGGCGCATCCTGCCGGCGCTCTATCTCGTCGTCGCCGTCTCCGCCGCGCTCGCCCTCTATCTGGAGTTGCCGGGCGGGCTGCGGGAATTCTCCCTGACCGTGATGGCGACGCTGCTCTTCGTCTCGAACCTCTGGTACTGGTGGCGGGGCACCGACTATTTCGCTCCCAGCGCCGAGCGTGATCCGATGCTCCATACCTGGAGCCTCGGGGTGGAGGAGCAGTATTACCTCGTCTTCCCGCTGCTGATGCTCGCCCTCTGGCGGCTCGGCCGCGGCTCGGGGTCGGTCGGAGGCGCGGGCTCCCGGCGGGCTTGGCGCGTGATCGCCGCGCTGACCGCCCTCAGCCTCGCCCTGTCCGAACTGGGCTGGCGTCTCGCGCCGGAGGCGAACTTCTACCTGCCCCCGACCCGCGCCTGGCAACTCGGCCTCGGCGCGCTCGCCGCCTTCGCCTGGCGCCGACGCGAGGATTGGGCCCCCCTCGCCGGCGGCCGCCACCTCGCCGAGGCGGCGGCCGCCGCGGGCGCGGCGCTGGTGCTCGGCAGCGTGCTGCTCCTGGATGCGCGGGTGCCCTTCCCCAGCCTCGCCGCGCTTCTTCCCACCGGCGGCGCGGTTCTCATCCTGCTTTTCGCCACTTCCGCGACGGTCACCGGCCGGCTGCTCGCCCGGCGGCCGATGGTCTTCGCCGGACTCGTCAGCTATGGCGCCTATCTCTGGCACCAGCCGCTGCTCGCTTTCGCCCGGATCGCGGCGCCGGATACGCTCGGACCCGGCACGCGGCTCCTGCTCGTCGGCCTGACCTTCGCGCTGGCCTGGGCGACCCTGGTCCTGGTGGAGCGACCCTTCCGGAACCGGAGCTTCCTGACCCGCGGCCAGGTCTTCGCCGCCGCGGCCGGGGGCGGGCTCGTCCTCCTCGTCCTGGCGGGGCTCGGCTTCCGGACGGCGGGGTTCCGCGATTTCTATCCCGCGCATCTGCGCGCGACGGTCAGCCTCACCAGCGGCGAGCAGGGGGCCTATGTGCGCGCGGCCTACGACGCCCACGGGCCGGACGGCTTCGTGGCGGGCGGCGGTCCCCGCCTGCTCGTCATCGGCGATTCCTATTCGCAAGACTTCTACAACATGATCCGCGAGACCGGCGCCTTTCCCGGCTGGCAGATCGCCCTGCGCTATGTGCTGGCGCGCTGCCAGATCTATCTCGGCCCCGAGGACATCGTCCCGCTGCTCGATCCGGGGGACCGCCGGCTCTGCGCCGGGCAGCCCGCCGCCGCCGACTTCGTCGGGATCGCCCGCGAGGCCGACGTGGTGATCTTCGCCGTGAGCTGGCGCGACTGGGCGGTCGAGCGCCTGCCCGCGACCCTCGCGGCCTTCCGGTTCCGGCCGGACCAGACGGCGCTGGTCCTCGGCCGCAAGCGCTTCGGCGTGATCAACCGCCCGCTGATCGCCGGCAAGGATCCGGCGGGGCTGGCGGCGCTGCGCGCGAACCCGGGCGCCGCGCATCTCGCCATCGCCGGGCAGATGCGGGCGCTGCTGCCGGCCAGCCAGCTCATCGACAGCCAGCGGCTGGTCTGCGGCGCCGCGGACTGCCCGCTCTTCACGCCCGAGGGCGCGCTGATCTCGCTCGACGGCGCGCATCTGACCCGCGCCGGCGCGAAATACGTGGGCGATCTTCTGTTCGCCGATCCGCCGCTCGCGCCCTACGCCGCCCGCGGGAACGGGAACGGAGAGGGGTCCCCCGGTACGGGCAAAGACACGGGTACGGGATCGCGTCCGGCGTCCGCCTCCCGAGGCTGAAACAGCCTTCCGGAGATCCGTTCGGCCAGGGATAGGGTTCGGCTGGAAGCCGGCCGCTCCTTCGGCTCCGAAGGATGGTGGTGACTGGTCCGCGCGGGGCGCGGCGCGCTAGATTGTCGCCGGGACTTGTCGGAGACATCCATGAAATTCATTGCCACCGAACTCGACGGCGCGACGCTGGTCGAGATGGAGCCGCACCGGGACGAGCGCGGCTATTTCGCCCGGACCATGTGCGTCGAGGAATTCGGCCAGGCGGGGCTCGTCACCGGCTTTCCCCAGGCGAGCCAGTCGCATAATCTCCGGGCCGGCACGATACGGGGCATGCATTTCCAGGATCCGCCGCATGCCGAGACCAAGCTGGTGCGCTGCGTGCGCGGCGCGGTCTGGGACGTGATCATCGACCTGCGCCCCGGCTCGCCCAGCTACCGCCGCTGGCAGGGGTTCGAGCTCTCGGCGGCGAACGGACGGGCGCTCTTTATCCCCGAGGGCTTCGCCCACGGCTTCCAGACGCTGATGGACGAGACCGACGTGCTCTATCTCATCTCCGCGCCCTTCGTGCCCGGCGTGGGTCGCGGCGTACGCCCGGACGACCCCGCCTTCGCCATCCCCTGGCCGCTGCCGGTCAGCGTGATCAACGACAAGGACCGGAGCTGGCCCCTGGTCGAGGGCTGAGGCGGAGTCCGATCCGGCAAAGCCGGCTCGTCCACTCCAGAGGCTTGATTTAACGCAATATCCTGACCACGGAAGACGATTCCGTCTGGCCCGGATATTGCTCCGGACCCCGCGGGCCGGAACCGCGCCGCCTCAGACGGCGGCGGGTTCGGTCCAGTAGAGGGTCGGGTCGATCTGGTTGGTCCGGCGGAGGTGCTTGATCTCCTTCAGACGGGTGAAGGGGTCGGCCTCGAACATCTCGCGGGTCAGGCCGATGCGCTCGAAGACGGCGCGCAGCTGGCGCGCCCCGCGCTCGGCGGTCCATTTCGTCTCGAATTCCGGCATATGCGCGCGGATCTTGGCGAAGGAGACGCGGTAGCTGCGATTGTCGCCACCCGAATCACCGATGGTCAGCTCGCAGCCGGGGAAGGTCTTCGCCACGATCTCGGCGATCTCGCGGATCCGGTAGTTCTCGCTGTCGGCGCCGACATTGAACGCCTCGCCGGCCACCGCGTCGCGCGGCGCCCTGAGCGCGCAGAGCATCGCCTCGCAGATATCCTCGATATGGGTGATCGGCCGCCAGGGCGAGCCGTCGCTCGTCATGCGGATTTCCTTCAGCGTATGGGCGAAGCCCGCGAGATTGTTCAGCACGATGTCGAACCGCTGGCGCGGGCTCGCGCCATAGGCGGTGGCGTTGCGCATGAAGACCGGGGTGAAATCGTCGTCCATCAGCGCGCGCACGTCCCGCTCGACCAGGATCTTGCACTTGGCATAGGCCGTCTGCGGCGCCAGATCCGAGGTCTCGGTGCGCATCTCGTCGCCGCCGGCGCCATAGGTCGAGCAGGAGGAGGCATAGACGAAGCGCTTCACGCCGGCGGCGCGGGCCTTTTCCGCGAGGCCCACCGAGCCGAGATGGTTGATCTGCATGGTGAGGCCGGGGTCGTTCTCGCCGATCGGGTCGTTCGAGAGTTCGGAGAGATGCACCACCGCGTCGAAACCCTGAAGATCGGCGGCCTCGACACGCCGCAGATCCTTGGAGATCACCCGGGGATGCACCTTGGCATCGTCGAACAGCCAGCCCCGGCGGTAGTAGCCGGTATCGACCCCCACCACCTCGTGGCCGGCCTCGATCAGCTTCGGGCCCATGATCGCGCCGATATAGCCGTCGGCTCCGGTCAGAAGAACTTTCATCGGATTGGTCTCAGCGTGAGGAGGCGGCGCGGGGCGCGCTGGCCTCGGATTCGGTTTCGGCGCGCGGTTCGGCTTCCGGTTCAGCTTCCGGTCCGGCTTCCGGCAGGGGCTCGTTCCAGACCTTCCAGGGCGCGGCGCCGCTGTCCCAGAGAACCTGCAGTACATGCTTGTCGCGCAGCGTGTCCATGTTCTGCCAGAAGCCCTTGTGGTGATAGACCGAGAGCTGCTTGTCATCGACCATCGCGCGCAGCGGTTCCTGCTCCCAGACCGTGGCATCGCCCTCGATATAGTCGATGGCGGCGGGCTCGCAGACGAAGAAGCCGCCGTTGATCTGGTGGCCGTCGGCCGCGCTCTTCTCGCGAAAGCCGTTCACCAGATTGCCCTCGGCCGAGAAATCGAGCGCGCCGAACCGGCCGGGCTGGGTGACGGCGGTGACGGTGGCGAGCGTGCCCTGCGCGCGGTGGAAGGCGATCAGCCGGGTGATGTCGATGTCGCCGACGCCGTCGCCATAGGTGAGGCAGAAGGTCTCCTCGCCGAGATAGCGGCGCACCCGCCGGAGGCGGCCGCCGGTCATGGTCTCGAGCCCGGTATCGGCCAGCGTCACCCGCCAGGGCTCGGAGGACACCCGGTGCACCTCGACCGAATTGTCGTTGAGGTCGATGGTCATGTCATTGCTGGCATGGAAGAAGTCGAGGAAATACTGCTTGATGAGATGGCCCTTGTAGCCGCAGCAGATCACGAAGTCGTTGAGGCCGTGCGCGGAATAGATCTTCATGATGTGCCAGAGGATCGGCATCGACCCGACCTCGACCAGCGGCTTCGGCAGGACCACCGTCTCCTCGCTGATCCGGGTTCCGTAGCCGCCGGCGAAGATCACCACCTTCATGGGAAGTCCCTCCGGACAGTCGGGAGCGGAGCCTGGCCGCGGCGGGAAAGCCGGCCGCTTCGGGCGCCCGAACGTCGGGGTTCCCGGTGCTCTTTCCCCAGGTATCCCCCGGACCTGCGTTCCCGTGAACCGCGGGCGCGCGAATGGCACTGATACACGAAACACCTCATGACCCTGGCAACAATGCCATTGGTCTATCCCAAGCCACTGCCGGGCGAAACATATCATATCCGCGGGGCAGGGGGTAAGGGTGTCGCGCATCGCCGGCGCGGGCTCGGATGCGAGCCCTGGGTCTCGTGGCCTGATCCCTTTACAGAATCGCGGGAAATTCGTTCAATGACGGGCGGCGGTTTTCGGTCCGGCCTTTGGTCGTGGGCCGTTTTTTCGATTGGTTCGAGGAGTATTCCGCGTGAAGGGCAGGCGAGCGTTCCTGAAATCGGTGACGGGGGCG
>NZ_CALAGI010000148.1 GCF_937891315.1 uncultured Amaricoccus sp.
AGAACCAGCTCGATGCCGTCGCGTCCCGACGATCCCAAGCCCTATTACGAAGCGCATGTCTTCGCATGCGTGAACGAGCGCCCGGCCGGCCACAAGCGCGGTTCGTGCAAGGAGCGCGGCGCCGAGCCGCTGCGCAACTACATGAAGGCGCGTGCCAAGGAGCTCGGCCTCGCCGACGTGCGCATCAACCAGGCGGGATGCCTGGATCGCTGCGAGCTCGGGCCGACGCTCGTGATCTATCCCGAAGGCGTCTGGTATCGCGCCAGCACCACCGCCGACATCGACGAGATCCTCGAGACTCATCTCAAGCGCGGCGAACGCGTGACCCGGCTGATGCTGAGGCCCGAAGACGGTCCGTCGAAGAAGGCCTGATCGGCGCGGGCTGCGACTGCCTCGGGCTCGCTCGCGGCGTCTGGCGCGAGGTCGTCGGTCCCGAGCCGTTCGCCTTGCCACCCTATGGGCGCGGCTGGGGGGAGGCGGGGTCGCACGAGCTCGTCGCGGACGGAGCGCGCACGGCGATGATCGAGGTTGATCCTGTCGCGCTGGATCCCGGGACGGTCCTGATCTTCCGGATGCACCACGCGGCGATCGCGAAGCATGTCGGCATCGTCTCGGCGCCGGCGCGCTTCATTCACGCCTACGAGCGTCGGGGCGTGGTCGAGATCGACCTCGACCGTCCATGGCGTCGTCGCATCGCCTTCGCCTTCCTGTTCCCCGCGACGGAGGGCTGATCCATGGCGACCTTGGTCCTCGGCGCCGTCGGCACCGCGATCGGCGGCGCCGTCGGCGGAACGGTCCTCGGCCTCAGCGGCGCGGCGATCGGCGGCATGATCGGCTCCGCCGTCGGCTCGATGGTCGACAGCTGGGTCATCGCCTCCATGCAACCCGGCCAGCGCTACGAGGGCCAGCGGCTCGACGGTCTGCGCCTGACGTCCTCGACCGAGGGAATGGTCATCCCGCGAGTCTTCGGGGCCGCGCGCCTCGGCGGCAACCTGATCTGGGCGACCGATTTCCGCGAGGAGGTCTCGACGGAAACCCAGGGCGGCGGCAAGGGCGGCGGCGGCGGCGTGACAACCACCGAATATACCTACTTCGTGTCCTTCGCCGTCGCGCTTTGCGAGGGCCCGATCGCCGGGGTCGGTCGCGTCTGGGTCGATGGCGACCTGATGGACCTGACCGGTGTCACCTGGCGGCTCCACCGCGGCACCGAGGTACAGGGCGCCGACCCGGCGATCGTCGATGCGATGGGCGAGGATGAGACCCCGGCCTATCGCGGCACGGCCTATGTCGTCTTCGATGACCTGCCGGTGACCGAATACGGCAACCGGATCCCGCAGATCACCTTCGAGGTATTCCGGCCGCTCGCCGACGCCGACGTCGCCGAGGGCCTCGTGCCAGCGGTCACCCTGATCCCGGCGACCGGCGAATTCATCTATGCGACCGAGGAGGTCCGGAAGGACGACGGGGCGGCAACCGAGAACGCGCACACGGCCGAGGCCGTGGCGGACATGGTCGTGTCCCTCGATCGCCTCGAGGCGCTGGCCCCGGCGGTCGAGAGCGTCAGCCTGGTCGTCGCCTGGTTCGGGAGCGACCTGCGCGCCGGGGCCTGCGAGATCAGGCCCGGTGTCGAGCTGCCCGCGAAGACGACCTCGCGGCCGTGGGTGGTGAACGGCGTCACCCGCGCGGCCGCGCACCTCGTCAGCACCGACGACCAGGACCGGCCGCTCTATGGCGGCACGCCGGCGGACTTCGCCGTGGTGCAGGCGATCCAGGAGATGAAGGCGCGCGGCCTGCGGGTCACCTTCTACCCGTTCATCCTGATGGACATCCCCGCCGACAACGCGCTGCCGGACCCATATTCGGACGACGCGGCCGGATCCGGCCAGGCAACGTTCCCGTGGCGGGGGCGGATCACCTGCTCGCCGGCGGCGGGCTACGACGGGACCGTCGACAAGACGCCGGGCGCCGCGAGCCAGGTGGCGAACTTCTTCGGCGCGGCGGCGCCGTCGGACTTCGCCGTGAGCGGCACGGCCGTCTCCTGGACCGGCGGGGAAGACTGGGGCTATCGCCGCATGATCCTGCACTACGCGCATCTCTGCGACGCGGCGGGCGGGGTCGATGCCTTCCTGATCGCCTCCGAAATGCGCGGACTGACGCAGATCCGCTCGGGCGCCTCGACCTATCCGGCCGTGCAGGAACTGCGCGACCTGCTCGGGGACGTGCGGACCATCCTCGGCGGGGGGACGAAGATCAGCTACGCCGCCGACTGGTCCGAATATTTCGGTCACCATCCCCAGGACGGCTCGGGCGACGTCTTCTTCCACCTCGACCCGCTCTGGGCCGACGACGTCGATTTCGTCGGCATCGACAATTACATGCCGCTCTCGGACTGGCGGGACGGGACGGAGCACGCCGACTTCGCCGCCGGCTGGGCCACGATCTACGATCGCGACTACCTGCGATCCAACATCGAGGGCGGCGAGGGGTTCGACTGGTTCTACGCCAGCGACGCCGACCGGGCCGCGCAGATCCGGACCCCGATCACCGACGGCGCCGAAGGCAAGCACTGGGTGTTCCGGTACAAGGATGTCCGGCGCTGGTGGTCGAACGACCACTACAATCGCCCGGGCGGGAGCGAAGCCGGATCCTCCACGGCCTGGCAGCCGGAATCGAAGCCGATCAGGTTCACCGAGCTCGGCTGCCCGGCGATCGACCGGGGTCCCAACCAGCCGAACGTGTTCGTCGACCCGAAATCGTCGGAGAGCTGGGTGCCCTATTTCAGTCGCGGCTGGCAGGACACCGCGATCCAGCGCGCCTACCTGGAGGCGACGTATCTCTACTGGTCGGACGACGACAACAACCCGGAGTCCGGGGAATATGCCGGCCGCATGCTCGATGTGGCGGAATGCGCCGCCTGGACGTGGGACGCGCGGCCCTACCCGTTCTTCCCCCAGAAGGAGGATGTCTGGGCCGACGCCGCCAACTGGCGCCTCGGCCACTGGCTGACAGGACGGCTGGGGTCGGTCTCGCTCGCGGCGCTGGTGCGCCACCTCTGCGTCCGCGCCGGCCTGCCGGTCGAGCGCTGCGACGTGTCGGCGCTCTACGGGGCGGTCGACGGCTACGTCATCTCCGGCCTCGAGTCGCCGAGGACGTCGCTTGCGATGCTCGGCCGGCATTTCGGGTTCGACGCCTGCGAGAGCGAGGGCGCGATCCGCTTCGTCATGCGCGGTCGCGAGCCGGTGCTGACGGTGACCCCCGACGACCTGGCGCAGGCGAGCCCGGGCGCGGAGGTGGTGGAGATCGTCCGCGCCCAGGAGACCGAGCTGCCGCAGGCGCTCAAATGGCAGGTGAGCCGAAGCGACGACGAGTTCGACAGCGTCGTTGTCGAGGCACGGCGGATCACCGTGGAATCGGCCCGGGTAAGCAGCGAGACCTTCCCGATTACCGTGCCACCGGAAGAGACCGACCGGCGCTGCCGGCGGGCGCTGATGGAAGCCTGGACGGGACGCGAGACTGCCACCATGACGCTGCCGCCTTCGCGGCTCGCGCTCGACCCGACGGACGTGGTCCGGCTCGCCCATGACGGGCGCGGCTATGACCTGCGGATCACGCGCATCGCCGACGGCGAGGCCCGGAGCCTCGAGGCGATCCGGCAGGACCGTGAGGTCTACGATCTGCCACCCGGGACCGCCCGTCAGGTACGGCTGCGCAGCCCTGTCCTGTTCCCGGCGCCCGAGGTGGTGTTCCTGAACCTGCCGATCCTGACCGAGGACCAGACCCCCATCCGGCCACTCGTCGCCGCCGCCGTGAGCCCGTGGCCGGGCCGGATGGCCGTATGGCGCGACGCCGGCGACGACGCCTACGAGCGCCTGACCACCTTCACCAGGCCGGCCCGGCTGGGCGTGCTGGCGTTCGACCTGTATTCCGGCCCGCTCTGGCGCTGGGACTACGGGAACGCGATGTTCGTCGATCTCGAGTCCGGCACGCTGACGAGCGTCACCGAGCGCGCGCTGTTCCGGGGCGCCAACGCCTTCGCGGTGCGCTCCGGGACGAGCCGGTGGGAGATCGTGCAGGCGCGCACAGTCGAGCTCGTGTCGCCGGGTCGCTACCGCCTGACGAACCTGCTGCGCGGGCAGCGCGGCAGCGAACATGCGATGGCGGACGTCGTCGCCGCCGGCGCCCGGGTCGTAGCGCTCGACGATGCGCTCGCGGAGGTGCCGGTGTCGGAGGCGGACCTCGGCGGCGAGTGGGACTGGCGCGTGGGTCCGGCGCGGCGCCCGGTCACCGACAGCGCCTATGCCGAGCAGGCATTCACCCCGAGGGGGACCGGTCTGCGACCTTTCTCGGTCGTCCATATCAGCCAGCCGTGGCGGCGAGGTCGCGTGCCCGGTGATCTGACCATCTCGTGGGTCCGGAGGTCGCGCGTGCTGAGCGCGGACAACTGGGAGAACGGGGTGCTGCTCGCCGAGGAGGAGGAGGCCTACGACGTCGAGATCCTCGACGGCGGTGCCATTGTCCGCGCCTTCACCGCCGACACGACCAGCGTGGTCTATACCGCCGCGCAGCAGACCGCCGACTGGGGCGCGCCGCTCGGGCCGGGCGACACGCTCGATGTTCGGGTCGCCCAGATCTCCGCCGTCGTCGCCCGCGGCCCCGCGCCGGTCGAGACGCTTTATTTCTGAAGGATACGCCCCATGCCGACCGCCCATCTCGACCTGCCGTTCATCGCCGCCAGCCAGTCGCAGAAGCACGTGACCCACAACGAGGCGCTGCGGCTGCTCGACGGGATCACGCAGCTCGCCGTGCTCGACCGGCACCTCGCGGCCCCGCCCGGCAGCCCGGCCGAGGGCGCGCGCTACATCGTCGCCGGCAGCCCGACCGGCGCCTGGAGCGGCTGGGCATCGAGCGTCGCGCTCTGGGTCGATGGGGCATGGATGCGCCTCGTGCCCCGCTCGGGCTGGATCGCGTGGGTCGAGGACGAGAGCCAGGCGGTGATCTGGACCGGCACCTCGTGGGAACCGCTGGTCAACGCGCTCGGCTATATCGGTCTGTCATCGAGCGTCACGCTCGCGCTCGGCGCCGCCGGCGGCGCGGTCGGGGTCGCCGTGGCGGAGCAACTCCTGTCCGGACTCTCCGGCGCCAGCCGCGATTCGACGGTTCTGATCCCCGATCGCGCGGTGCTGCTCGGGGTCTCCACGCGCGTGACGACCGCGATCACCGGCGCGACCTCGTTCAGTTGCGGCATCGTCGGAGAGACCTCGAAATTCGGCGGCTCCCTCGGCGTCTCCGCCGGCTCCTCGAATATCGGGGTGATCGGGCCGACCGCCTTCTATGCCGATACGGCGGTCCGGTTGACGGCCAACGGTGGCAACTTCAGCGGCGGCGCAGTTCGGATCGCTCTCCACTACTTGACATGCACGGCTCCCAGTTGATCGCCTCAGGGTTGATCCATACCCGCGTCGCGGAGAAAAGAGATTTGCGTCACCCCATAGAGAAAGCGCGTGTGTTGATGGATTATCTGGTGGCCGGCCTGACGCTCGCGGCTTGCCTGCTCGGTGCCGCGATTGTGGTGCGGAGCGGCGCGCGCCGCGTCGAACGGCGGCTCGGGCGTGTAGAGCAGGACCTGCGCCGAGACGCTCCCTCCGGCGCTGATGGAGAGATGCCATGATCGAGTGGATCGCGCGCTGGCCGCTTGGCACCGGCGAGACGCTGGCGCTGGTCGGCGCTCTCGCCGGCTTCGTCCTCTTCGTCTGGCGCACCGCGCTTCGCGTCGAGCGAGGTATCGGGCGGCTCGAGGATGGGCTGCAGGGCTATGCGAAGAACAGCGACGAGGCGACGCGGGAGCTCGGCCGCCGCGTCTCGGCGCTGGAGGATCGGGTGCGCGCCCAGACCGCGCAGGAGGGCAGCGTGCTTGCGACGCTCGGGGCGCTCCAGACACAGGTGGGGGCGATGTCGAGCCGCCTCGACGGGCTGGTCTCGGCCCTGCTGCGCCGCCCCGAGTAGGAGCTGGCCCGGGCCGCCGCCGAGCGCGCCGGGACATCGCGGATTTTCGAACCGCCGCGCGGGCGAATGAGATCCGCGCTGGATCAAGACCCGATCAAGACACGATCAAGACCCTCCCGCCCGAAGGAAGCGCCATGACACCCGCCGAAGTTATCGCGCGGCAGCCGGCGGCTGCGCGCCCGATCGATGAGATCATCCTGCATTGCACCGCGACGCCGGCCGGGCGGCCGGTCAGCGTCGCGGAGATCCGCGCCTGGCACCGAACGCGCGGCTGGG
>NZ_CALAGI010000149.1 GCF_937891315.1 uncultured Amaricoccus sp.
GCGTCCGCGGCCGGTCTCGCCGACGGTCGAGACCGGCGGCCCATCCGTCACGCCCGACGCCCGGCTGGGGCTTGTGTCCGACCCCTGAGTAAAGAGTCAGTCGGCGTGGCCGTTGGTATCAGCGGATGGCCTGACGTGCCTGGTGCTCCCATTCCGCGGCGATGTCGGCGCCGGCGGGACGGGCGCCGGCGCGGCGATACCAGTAGTCGGAATTGGCTTGGTCGCCCTCGATCCAGTGCGCGAGGGCGTGGATCAGATCGTAGACCCTCGTGCCCTCGGCCGACTGGCAGATCTCATGCGCGTGCTCCCACTCCTCCTCGGGCACGAGATCGCCCTTGCGCAGCCACCAGAGCGCCTGGAGCGGCCGCGTCAGGCCGGGCGGGGGCGCGTCGAGATCGAGGCTCTGGAGGATCGGGTCCATGGGAATGCCCCCGCGGTCAGAGAAGGATCGGCTCCAGCACCTCGGGTTCGATCACCTCGACACCCGGCAGTTCCGCGCGGAGCAGGTCGGCGTTCTGCTCCAGCACCGGAAAGGTGCGGTAGTGGCAGGGGATCACCGTGCGGAAGTTGAAATAGCGCTTGGCGGCATAGGCCGCGCGGCGCATGTCCATGGTGAAGAAGCCGCCGGCGCAGAGGATGCCGATTTCGGGGTGGTGCAGCGCCTCGAACAGCTCCATGTCGGCCATCACGTCGGTATCGCCCGAGACATAGACCGTCCGGCCCTCGCCCTCGATCATGAAGCCCGATTCGTGGCCGCCATAGACCGGACCGTCCGGACCGGCGAAGGAGGAGGAATGGGTGGCGTTGACCAATGTCACCGCGACCTCGCCGAGGCGGACCGTGCCGCCCTTGTTGAAGCCGACCACCTCGACGCCATACGCATTGGCCCAGTGGGTCATCAGATCGTAGATGCCGACCACCGGGATGCCGAGATCCTTCGCGATCGCCGGGCCGTCGGTGGCATGGTCGCCGTGCGCGTGGGTCATCAGCAGATGCGTGGCCCCGGCGATGGCTTCCTCGCGGCGGGCGGGGTCGAACATCGGATTGCCGGTCAGCCAGGGATCGATCAGCAACACCTGATCCGCGATCTCGAGCCGGAAGCCGGAATGGCCGAGCCAGATTGCCTTCATCTCGTGTCCTCCCCCATTCTCACGCCGTGACGGCGATCTCGCGAAGGAATGTGAATGGACTGGCCGCGCGCGGTCAACAACTACTGCGAGCGGGTCGCGGGGCCGGTGAACGGCTCGGTCTCCTACATGCCGGTGGTGATCCTGATCGCGGCCTATGCGCCGGCGCGGCGTAGGGGCTGGCGATCGGAGCGCTGATGCTGAGCCTGTCGCTTGTCTTCCGCTCGGTGGATCAACTGGTCTGCCCGGTCTTTCCGGTGGGGACGCATTTTTTCTGGCACATGCTGAACGGGGCGATGCTCGGCTGGATGATCGTCGTCCTGGCACGACATCGGGGTTGAGCCGGTGGCGGCACGGCGCGCCGCCTTCGTGGTGAACGGGCTTTAATCAAAGAGTTGAAATACTTGCGCCAGGTCGGATTAGCCGTTCGGTAAGGCGCGGCCTTCAATCTGCCGTCTTGGGACCAACCGTGGGGGGCGGTCCCGGGGTGGGGGAACGGGATGGGAGTCCGACGGGGGGTCGGTGGCGCTGGCATGGCCATGCGCCCTTGGTGGGCGATTCTGACCGCGCTGGCGATGGGCCTTGCCCTGCTGGCCGCGCTGGGCGGCGATGCGCGCGCGCGGCCGACGCCGCGGCCGCTTGACTACCACGCCATGGTGCTGAACGGCCGCGTCGTCGGTTCGGCTTTCATGATCGCCGAGGCGGTGGGGGTCACCAACGCGCATGTGCTGCGTGGCCGGCGCGTCGGCGACAAGATCACGCTGGTACCATCGGATCCGAGCCGCGACCCGGTGCTCGCGCGGATCCGGGCGATCAGCGCGCGAATGGACGTCGCGGTGCTCGACCTGCCGCCGGACCTGCTGCCGCTGGTGCCGGCGGTCGGCAGCGTGGCCGCGGGGGAGCGGGTCGTCTCGGCGGGGATCGACGCCGGTGGCCCGGCCTGGCCGGGCGCACCACGCGAGGCGGCGGGCGTCGTG
The DNA here is from genome assembly GCF_937891315.1 of uncultured Amaricoccus sp. Lineage (GTDB taxonomy): Bacteria > Pseudomonadota > Alphaproteobacteria > Rhodobacterales > Rhodobacteraceae > Amaricoccus. Next base: position 2,105 of record NZ_CALAGI010000149.1, read on the forward strand.
CTCGATCCGCGCGCCTCGATAGAGGTGTTCGGGCCGGGTCTGATCCTCCGCATGCCCGAGGCGCGGCCCGGGTTTTCCGGCGGTCCGTTGCTCGACGCGCAGGGGCGGCTGATCGGCATGGTGACCGCGATCCGCGACGGCGAGGCCGCCAGCGCGCGCGAGGCCTATGCCCTGCGCGTCGCCGAGGTCCGCGCCGAGGTCGGGCGCCTGCTCGCCGGGCGCTGAGAGGTCGTCTGAAAACCCGGACGGGTCGGTCCGGCGGGTCGTTTCGCGCCTGGGTCGCGTCGGTCACGGAGGCCGATATTCCCGATACTGCCCCCCGTGACCTCCAGCCGGGCGCCAAGAATCCCTTTCCGGCCCTCCGCCGCCGAATGTCCAGACAGCCTCTGACCCCGGCGCTCATACCAAATCCGTTTGATTGCTTCACCTTCGCCCTTCCCCGCCCGGACCTCGCGCAGCCGCCCAAGGCGGCGCCCCGGTCGATGT
>NZ_CALAGI010000150.1 GCF_937891315.1 uncultured Amaricoccus sp.
CGATCAGGTTCGACCCCGCGCGGACCGCGCTCGTCATCATCGACATGCAGCGCGATTTCATCGAGCCCGGCGGCTTCGGCGAGACGCTCGGCAACGACGTCGGCCTGCTGCGGCGAGCCATCGGGCCCTGCGCGGCCGCGCTCAAGGCGGCGCGCGCGGCCGGGGTGATGGTGATCCATACGCGCGAGGGGCACCGGCCGGACCTCTCGGACGCGCCTCCGGCCAAGGTGGCCCGGGGCGCGCCCTCGAAGCGGATCGGCGATCCCGGACCGATGGGTCGCATCCTGGTCCGCGGCGAGGTCGGCCACGGCATCATCGCCGAACTCGCACCGCTCGGCGACGAGACGGTGATCGACAAGCCGGGCAAGGGCGCCTTTCACCAGACCGATCTCGAACAGGTGCTGCGCAATCGCGGCGTCGAGGTGCTGATGGTCTGCGGCGTCACCACCGAGGTCTGCGTCCATACCACGATCCGCGAAGGCAATGATCGCGGCTACAAATGCGTGGCGCTGGCCGATGCCTGCGCCTCCTATTTCCCCGAGTTCCATCGCGTGGGGCTCGAGATGATCAAGGCCCAGAGCGGAATATTCGGCTGGGTCAGTGACAGCGCCGCCTTCGTCGAAACCCTCGCGGCGGCGCGTCAGGCAGCCTGACCCCGCGCAAACTGGAGAGCCCTCATCATGCAGACTTCCATGGCCCGACCGGTCAAGCTCTGGGTGCCGGGCGACTGGAACGCCCTGTTCGGCTTCGGCACCAATATCCTCGTCAACCTGCTGGTGCTGACCGGGCTGCTGCAATTCGTGATCAAGATGCCGACCGACATCATCTTCGGCCGCATCCTGCCCGCGACCGGCCTGATGATGTTCCTTTCCACCGGATACTACGCCTGGCTCGCCTATACCTATGCCAGGAGGACCGGCCGCGACGATGTCTGCGCCCTGCCCTCGGGCATTTCGGTGCCGCATATGTTCGTCGTGACCTTCGTCATCATGCTGCCGATCACCATCGAGACCGGCGATCCGATCATGGGCTGGGAGGCCGGCCTCGTCTGGGTGTTCTTCCAGAGCTTCATCCTGATGATCGGCGGCTTCATCGCGCCGTTCGTGCGGCGGGTGACACCGCGGGCCGCCCTGCTCGGCGCGCTGGCCGGCGTGTCCATCGCCTTCATCGCGATGAAGCCGGCCTTCGACATGTTCCTGAACCCGGTCATCGGCATGGTCTGTTTCGGGATCATCCTCGTCTCCTGGTTCGGCGGCGTGCGCTATCCTCGCGGCATTCCCGCCGGTCTCATTGCCATCGCCTTCGGCATGGCGGTGGTCTGGGGCGCCGCCATGCTCGGCTACGAGGTCGCCGGCATCAACGCCGCCGGCCTCCAGAGCGCCTTCTCGAATTTCGGCTTCTCCTTCCCGACACCGGCCATCGATCATGTGCGGGACGGGTTCAAGTTTCTCGGCATCATCCTCGTCACCGCCATCCCGTTCGGCATCTATGACCTCGTCGAGGCCATGGACAACGTCGAGAGCGCCGAGGCGGCGGGCGACCACTACCCCACCACCCGCGTCCTGACCGCCGACGGCGTGGTCAGCCTGATCGGTTGCCTGATGGGCAACCCCTTCATCAACGCCGTCTATATCGGCCACCCGGGCTGGAAGGCGATGGGCGGCCGCGTCGGCTATTCCTTCGCCACCGGCATCATGGTGATCGTGCTCTGCTGGTTCGGGGTGATCGCCGTGGTCCTCGCCCTGGTCCCGATCGTCGCCATCTCGCCGATCCTGCTCTATATCGGCATGCTGATCGGCGCGCAGGCCTTCCAGAGCACGCCGTCCAGCCACGCGCCGGCCGTCGTCCTCGCCCTGCTGCCGAGCATCGCGGCCTGGGCGCTGACCATGGTCAACGGCGCGCTCGGCGCGGCCGGGGTACAGGTCACGCCCGAGCTCATCACGGCGATGGCCGGCAATGGCGTGCTCTATCAGGGCCTGCATATCCTGGGCGGCGGCGCGATCCTCTCGGGCCTGATCCTCGCCTCGATCGCGGTGTTCATCATCGAGCGCAAGCTCGAGACGGCGGCGATCTTCGCCCTCGTCGGCGCCGCGCTGACCTTCTTCGGCTTCATGCACGGTGAATCGATCGGCTTCAACGTGACGCCGCTGGTGGCCCTCGCCTACGTGATCCTGGGCGGGTTCCTCTATCTCTCCGGTCGCCTCGCGATCGCGGGCGATGAACCCGCTCCGACCCCGGATCGGATGGTCGATCCGATCGCGCAGCCGGCCGAATGACCGACGCGGACGCCTATATCGACGCGGCGGCGGGGCTCATGGGCCTCGCCATCGCGCCGGACCACCGAGCCGGGGTGCGCCGGTTCCTGGGGATCGCCGCCGAAATGGCGGTGGTCCTCGATCAGGTTCCGCTGGATGATGGCGCGCTCGAACTCGCGCCGGCCTACCTTCCACCTGGCCGCCCGCGGCCCGACCCCACCGCATGACCGATCCGACAGGCCCCTGGGTGGCGGCGGCCGAGATCGCCGCCGCCGTCACGCGCGGCGCGGTCAGCGCCCGCGCGGTGACCGAGGCGGCGCTGGCGCGCATCGCGGGCGACAATCCCCGCGTCAACGCCTATACGGACGTGACCGTCGACCGCGCCCTGGCCGAAGCGCGGGCGATCGACGCCGCCCGCGCCGCCGGCGCGGCGCTCGGGCCGCTGGCCGGCGTTCCCTTCGCGGTCAAGAACCTGTTCGACATCGCCGGCCTGCCGACGCGCGCCGGCTCGAAGATCAACCGCGAGCGCGCGCCCGCCACGCGCGACGGCGTGCTCCTGCGCCGGATGACAGCGAGCGGGGCGGTCCTGCTCGGCGGGCTCAACATGGGCGAGTATGCCTATGATTTCACCGGCGAGAACGCGCATGACGGCGCCTGCCGCAATCCGCACGATCCGGACCGGATGACCGGCGGCTCGTCCTCCGGCTGCGGCGCGGCGACCGGCGCGGGGCTGGCGCCGGTTTCACTCGGCTCCGACACCAACGGCTCGATCCGGGTGCCCGCCTCGCTCTGCGGCGTCTTCAGCCTGAAGCCGACCTATGGGCGACTGCCGCGCACCGGGGCCTTTCCCTTCGTCGACAGCCTCGACCATCTCGGCCCCTTCGCCCGGACCGCCGCCGACCTCGCGCTCGCCTACGATGCCTTGCAGGGCCCCGATCCGCACGACCATGCCTGCGCCCAGCGCCTGGTCGAGCCCACGGCGCCCCGCCTCGGCGAAGGTGTCGCGGGGCTGCGCTTCGGGGTCGCGGACGGCTGGTTCCTGGAAAAATCGGGCGGGGAAGCGCGCGCCGCCCTCGCCAGCGTCGCGGAGATGTTCGGCGCGAAGCCCGTCTCGCTCGACGGTGTCGAGGCCGGGCGGGCGGCGGCCTATATCATCACCAATTCCGAAAGCGCCGCCTTCCATCTCGACCGGCTGCGGACGCGGGCGACGGACTTCGACCCCGACACCCGCGACCGCTTCCTCGCCGGCGCGCTGCTGCCCGCCGCCTGGGCGGTGCGGGCGCAGCGGGTCCGGCAGTGGTGGCTCGAGCGGATGCTCGAAGTCTTTCGCGGCCTGGACCTGATCCTCGCGCCCGCGACCCCCTGCGCGGCGCCGCTGATCGGGCAGAAGACGCTGGAACTCGGCGGCGCGACACTGCCGCTGCGCCCCAATCTGGGGCTGATGGCGCAGCCTTTCTCCTGCGTCGGCCTGCCGGTGGTGACCGTGCCCGTCTTCGCGGCCGGCGCCATGCCGATCGGCGTGCAGATCATCGCCCCGCCCTGGCGCGAGGACATGGCCCTGCGCGCCGCCGCCGAACTGGAACGCGCCGGCCTCGCCGTCGCGCACCCGCCGACCGCCTGATACCAGATCCGTTTGATTGGTTCGGATCGAGATGTTTTCGCGGACCGCTCTT
>NZ_CALAGI010000151.1 GCF_937891315.1 uncultured Amaricoccus sp.
CGGCCTGCGCTACGCGCTCGGCATCATGTGGCTGACGCTGATCGTCGCCGAGACGATCTCGGCCTCCGCCGGCCTCGGCTACATGGCGATGCAGGCGCGCGAGTTCCTGATGATCGATGTCGTGGTGCTGTCGATCCTGATCTACGCCCTGCTTGGCAAGCTCGCCGACAGCTTCGCGCGCCTGCTCGAACGCCGCGCGCTCGCCTGGCATCCCGGGTTCCAGAACGGATGAGGCAGAACCTGTTCGGCGTCGGCGCGCGGCGGATTGCGCGGCGCGCTCGTCCCTTGCGAAGCGACGGTCCCGCGACTAGGTGTAGCGGACAAGACAATCGCGCGGCGCGGGAGAATTCATGGGTTCGTTGGTCATCGTTCTGCTCTATGTCCTGCAGATCGTCTGGTGGATCGTGATCGCCCATGTGATCATGAGCTGGCTGATCAATTTCAACGTGCTCAACCGCAACCAGCCGCTGGTCTGGCAGCTCTGGACCGGCCTCAACCGGGTGCTGGAGCCGATCTACGGCCCGATCCGGCGCGTGCTGCCCGACATGGGCGGGCTCGACCTGTCGCCGCTGGTGGTGATCGTCGCGATCTACGCGCTGCAAACCGTGCTGGTCCGCAACGCCGGCGCATTTCTTTGACGGGTCACTTCCCCGTCACCGGATGAAGCGGGCGGCCGTCGCCGAGAAAGCTCGCGAGGTTGGCGATCGTGGTTTCGGCGATCTCGGTCAGGGCGTCGGCGGTGAAGAAGCCCTGGTGGCCGGTGATCACCACGTTGTTGAAGGTCAGCAGCCGGGCGAAGACGTCGTCCTGGATGGTGGTGTTCGAAAGGTCGCGGAAGAACAGGTCTTGCTCCTCCTCGTAGACATCGAGGCCGAGGGCGCCGACATGGCCCGATTTCAGCCCTTCGATCACGGCGGCGGTATCGACGAGCGCGCCGCGGCTGGTGTTGATCAGCATCACCCCCGGCTTCATCCGCGCGAGCGTGTCGGCATCGACCATGTGGCGCGTCCCGGACGTCAGTGGGCAGTGCAAGGTGATCACGTCCGCCTCGGCGAAGAGGGTGTCGAGCGGGACGTAGCGGCCGCCGAGCGCCGGGAAGGCATCGCCGGGAAAGGGATCGGACCCGAGCACTTCGCAGCCGAAGCCGCGCAGGATGCGCGCGGCGGCGAGGCCGATGGCGCCGGTGCCGACGACGCCCGCGACCCGCCGGCCGAGGTCGAAGCCGAGCAACCCGTCGAGCTCGAAATTGCCATCGCGGACCCGGGAATGCGCCCGATGGATCTTGCGGTTGAGGGTCAGGATCAGGGCGATCGCGTGCTCGGCCACGGACTCGGGCGAATAGGCCGGCACGCGGCCGACGGCGATGCCGGCCTTCGCGCAGGCCTCGAGGTCGACATTGTTGAAGCCGGCGCAGCGCAGAGCGACGAGCTTCACCCCAAGTCCGGCGAGTTCGCCTACCGCGGCGGCGTCGAGCGCGTCGTTGACGAAGGCGCAGATCGCGACGGCGCCCCGGGCGAGCACGGCGGTGCGGGCGTCGAGGCGACTCTCGAAATAGACGATCTCGCAGGGCGAGCCGGCCTTGGCATTGGCCTCGTTGAGCGAGGCGCGATCATAGCCGCGGGCGCTGAAGACCGCGAGCTTCACGCGCCCGCCACTGGCCTCCTCCCGTCCCTCACGTCGCCGTCCCGCGCCGGTCGCGGGTGGCGAGCAGGCGCAGGCGCAGGGCGTTGATCTTGATGAAGCCCGCCGCGTCCTTCTGGTCGTAGGCGCCGGCGTCGTCCTCGAAGGTCACATGCTGCTCGGAATAGAGCGACAGCGGCGAGGAGCGGCCGACGACCGAGGCGAGGCCCTTGTAGAGCCGCACCCGCGCCGACCCCGTCACCGATACCTGGCTGCGGTCGATCAGCGCCTGCAGCATCTCGCGCTCGGGGCTGAACCAGAAGCCGTTGTAGATGAGCTCGGCATAGCGCGGCATCAGCTCGTCCTTGAGATGCGCGGCGCCGCGGTCGAGCGTGATCGATTCGATGCCGCGATGCGCGGCGAGCAGGATGGTGCCGCCCGGTGTCTCGTAGATTCCGCGCGACTTCATGCCGACGAAGCGGCCCTCGACGAGATCGAGCCGGCCGATGCCATGCCGCCCGCCGAGCACATTGAGCCGGGTGAGCAATTCGGCCGGACTCAGCGCCTCGCCGTCGATCGAGACCGGATCGCCGTGCTCGAAGCCGATCTCGACATATTCCGGGGTGTTCGGCGCCGCCTCCGGGCTCACCGTGCGCTGATAGACGTATTCCGGCGCTTCCTCGGCCGGATCCTCCAGTACCTTGCCCTCGGAGGAAGTGTGCAAGAGGTTCGCATCGACCGAGAACGGCGCCTCGCCGCGCTTGTCCTTGGCGATCGGGATCTGGTTCTCCTCGGCGAAGGCGATCAGCTTGCTGCGGCTGGTCAGCGCCCATTCGCGCCAGGGTGCGATCACCCGGATCGAGGGGTTGAGCGCATAGGCCGAGAGTTCGAACCGCACCTGGTCGTTGCCCTTGCCGGTCGCGCCATGGGCCACGGCGTCGGCGCCGGTCATCTCGGCGATCTCGACCAGACGCTTGGCGATCAGTGGTCGGGCGATCGAGGTTCCGAGCAGATACTGGCCCTCGTAGACCGCGTTGGCCCGGAACATCGGGAAGACGAAGTCGCGGACGAATTCCTCGCGCAGATCCTCGATGAAGATATTCTCGGGCGCCACCCCGAGGAGTTCGGCCTTCTTGCGGGCGGGCTCCAGCTCCTCGCCCTGGCCGAGGTCGGCGGTGAAGGTGACGAGCTCGCAGTCATATTCGGTGCGCAGCCATTTCAGGATGATGGAGGTATCGAGGCCACCGGAATAGGCCAGCACGACTTTCTTGGGTGACGACATCGCTTGCTCCGCTCGCGGCCCCTGGACCTTGCCGTCTAGGAGGTTTTCGCACCCGCGGCAAGCCGGACGCGGCGCATGGGCGGGGATCGTGTCAGTCCCGGCGGACGCACATTTCCCTCGCGACCATGAAGTGGAAGCTTCGCGACCCCGGTCAGCCCCGCCGGCGCCGTCGTCCGCCGTCGCCCGCGTTGAAGGCGACGTCCGGCAGGGTCACGATGGCGGCGAGCCGCGGGAAGGCGGCGCTGGCATGCGGGATGGCGTTCGCCGCGACGAAATGCTCCTGGAACCGCGGCTCGATCGCGGTCTCGACCTTGTGGATCCGGGTGACCAGCGTTTCGACCTCGCGCCGCGCCGCGACGTTGAGCAGCGCGATCCGCGCGCCGGTCCCGGCGGCGTTGCCGGCCGAGGTGACCTGCGCGAGGTCGCAGTCGGGGATCATGCCGAGCACCATGGCGTGCTTGGGGCTGATATGGGCGCCGAAGGCCCCGGCCAACACCACCCGGTCGACCCGGTCGACGCCAAGCTGGTCCATCAGCAGCCGCGCTCCGGCATAGAGCGCCGATTTCGCAAGCTGGATCGCGCGTACGTCGCCCTGGGTCACGAGGATGCGCGGCCCGCCGTCCTCCGCCCCGTCGCGCAACATGTAGGCGTGGGTGCGGCCTTCGGGAACGCAGCGCGCGGTGCCGGTCTGTTCCGCCGACCCGATCAGGCCACTCTTGTCGACGAGGCCGGCCATGCGCATCTCGGCGATCGCCTCGATGATGCCCGAGCCGCAGACGCCGGTGACACCGGTGCGCGCGGTGGCGGCGGCGAAGCCGGGATCGTCGGACCAGAGGTCACAGCCGATGACGCGAAACCGCGGCTCCTTGGTGACGGGATCGATCTCGACGCGTTCGATGGCGCCCGGCGCGGCGCGCTGGCCGGAGGAAATCTGCGCGCCCTCGAAGGCGGGACCGGTCGGCGAGGAGCAGGCGAGCACCTGATGGCGGTCGCCGAGCAGGATCTCGGCGTTGGTGCCGACATCGACCACCAGCATCAGCTCGTCCGACTGGTTCGGCGCCTCGCTGAGTGCCACGGCGGCGGCGTCGGCGCCGACATGGCCGGCGATGCAGGGCAGGAGATAGATCCGCGCGTCCGGGTGCAGCCTGAGCTCGATCTCGACCGCCCAGAGCACGAGGCTCGAAGCGGTGGCAAGCGCGAACGGTGCCTGGCCGAGTTCGGTCGGGTCGATGCCGAGCAGCAGGTGGTGCATCACCGGGTTGCAGACGATCACCGCCTCGAAGATCAGTTCCGGGGCGATCCGCGCCTCGGCGGCGCATTGCCCGACGAGGGCGTTCATCGCCTGGCGGACAGCGCGGGTCATCTCGGCGGCGCCGCCGGGGTTCATCATCGCATAGCTCACCCGGCTCATCAGATCCTCGCCGAAGCGGATCTGCGGGTTCATCATGCCGGTCGAGGCCAGCACCTCGCCGGTGACAAGATCGCAGAGATGGCCGGCGATGGTGGTGGAGCCGAGGTCGATGGCGAGGCCGAAGATCGAGCCTTCGTAGAAGCCAGGCCAGACATGCAGGATCTGCGACCGGCCGGGCTCGCCGCGATAGACGGCGCAGGTCACGGTCCAGCCGCCCTTGCGCAGCGCGGGTTGCAGCATCTGCAGCGTGCGCAGGTCGCCCTTGACGCCGGTCAGGCCCCATTGCTCGGTCAGCGCGCGTTCGAGCCGCTCGAGATCGCCCGAGGGCTCGTGCATGTCGGGCTCGGCCACCTCGACGAAATAGAGCCGGGTGGCGGGGTCCATCACGATCTGGCGGGCTTCGGCGCGCTTGCGCACGACCTGCTTGTGGACCTGGCTTTCCGGGGGCACGTCGATCACCACGTCGCCCTCGATGAGCGCCTGGCAGCCGAGCCGGCGCCCCGCGCCGAGCCCGCGCTTGGAGCGGTAGCGTTCCTCGACCGCGTTCCAGGCGCTGAGCGCGGTTTCCTCGACCACAAGCCCATGCTTCGGAAACTCGCCATAGGCCGGCGTCACCTGGCATTTCGAGCAGATGCCGCGCCCGCCGCAGACGCTGTCCAGATCGACGCCGAGCCGGCGGGCGGCGGTCAGCACCGGGGTGCCGGCCGCGAAATGGCCGCGCTTGCCGGAAGGGGTGAAGATGACGAGCGGATCGCGGAGGGTCATGCGGGGTCTCGTCGCGCATATCGCGCGCTCAGGCAAGGGGAGCTCATGTCCCGGCCACCAGCGCGGAAAGGCGGGCGGCGAGGTCGGGTCCGGTCAGGCGCAGGCGCTTCACCCGGGCGCGGTCTCCGGCGACGAGGGTCACGCTGGAGCGTGGCAGGTCGAGCGACTTCGCGAGAAAGGCGATCAGCGCGGCGTTGGCGGCGCCGTCCACGGGGGGAGAGGCGACGCGCAGGCGCAGGAACGGCTGGCCATCCAGCGCGGCGATTCCGTCGAATCCCGCGCGGCCACCGCGTGGCGTCAGCCGGACGGCGAGTTCCACTCCGCCCGGGATCTCGCGCCAGGGAAGGCTGGCGGTCATGCCGTCGCGCGCGGGCTGGTCATCCGCTCAACCGCGGCGGCGCCGGCGCCCCTCGCGGCCGCCGCGCGCGCCCGGTTCCTCGCCCTCGACGGCGGGCGGCTTGTTGGCGCGGATCCAGGCGGCGCCATGCGCGTCGTTGTCCATCAGCAGGTTCGCCGCGCGGATCGCCTCCATTTCCTGAGGCCGCACCGGGTTCATGATCGCCGATGTCATTCCGGAGGCGATCGCCATCGGCAGGAAGGCCGCGTTGATGGCATGGCGATTGGGAAGCCCAAACGAGACGTTGGAGGCGCCGCAGGTGGTGTTCACCCCGAGTTCCTCGCGCAGGCGGCGGACCAGCGTGAAAACCTGCAAGCCCGCGTTCGACAGCGCGCCGACCGGCATCATCAGCGGATCGACCACGATGTCATGCGCCGGGATGCCGAAATCCGCCGCGCGTTGCACGATCTTCCTCGCCACCGCGAAGCGCACGTCGGGGTCCATCGAGATGCCGGTATCGTCGTTCGAGATGGCGACCACCGGAACGTTGAATTTCTTCACCAGCGGCAGCACGAGCTCCAGCCGCTCCTCCTCGCCGGTGACGGAATTGAGCAGCGGTCGACCCTCGCAGACCTCGAGCCCGGCCAGCAGAGCGCCCGGCACGCTCGAATCGATGCAGAGGGGCACATCGACCAGCTGCTGGATCAGCTCGATCATGCCCCGCATCAGCGGCGGCTCGGTCTCGTTCGGGTTGGGGTTCGAGTTATAGACCACGCCCGCGTTCACATCGAGCATGGTGGCGCCGCAAGCGACCTGCTCCAGCGCGTCCTTCTCGACGGTGGAGAAGTCGCCCGCCTCAAGCTCGGCGGCGAGGAGCTTGCGGCCGGTGGGATTGATCCGCTCGCCGATCACGCAGAACGGCTGGTCGAAGCCGATGATCGCGGTCCGGGATTTCGACTCGACGATGGTGCGGGTCATGCGACACGGGCCTTCATGGCTTGGAGATGCGCCCAGAGCGCGGGATCGGTGAAATCGGCGATCACCTCTTGCGCGCCCGCCTGACGCAGCTGGTCGGCGGTGAGCCCGGTGGTCAGGCCGAAGACATGCGCCCCGGAGGCGCGCGCCGCGCGCAGGCCGGAGCGGCTGTCCTCGAAGGCGGTCGAGGTGGAAGGCGTGGCGCCGAGCAGCCGCATGGCGGTCTGGTAGGGCAGCGGGTCGGGCTTCGGCCGCGCACATTCCTCGCCGATGACCAGCGTGGTCACCCGCGTCGCGAGGTCGGCGGCGGTCAGCATCGCCTCGGCGTTCAGCCGCGGCGCGTTGGTGACGACGGCGACGCCGATGCCTTCGGCCTCGGCCCAGTCGAACAGCGCGACGACGCCGGGCAGGGGCTCGACGCTGGCGCCGAGGCTGTCGCGGAACGTGGCTTCCTTGCGGTCCGCGATCTCGGCATGTTGCCCGGGTTCGCCCGGGAAGAAGCGGGACATGATCTCGGCATTCGGCTTGCCCATGATATGGGTCTTGTAGTCATCAATGCTCAGCGCCTCGCCGCGCTCCGCCAGGATGGTGGCGAAGGCGGCGTGGTGCAGATGATCGCTCTCGATCAGGGTGCCGTCGAGGTCGAACAGGAGGGAGAGCCTGGCCAAGGGCGGGTCCCGGATCAGGCGCGGGCGCGGCGGGGCAGGGCGGTCGCCGCGGCGGCGAAGTCGGTCGTCGCGCCGATGCCGCCGAGCGGGAACAGATGCACCCGCTCCACCGGGAAATCGGGATGCGCCGCCTTGTGCCGGGCGAGCGCGGCGAGGAATTCCGTCGGCTCGAACGGCAGCATCAGCTTCGACAGATCCGCCGCGCGGCGCTGAAGCACGCGCAGCGACGGGCCGACGCCGCAGGCCATGGCATATTTCAGCATGGTCTGCAGCTTCGCCGGGCCGGCGACGCCGATATGGACAGGCAGCGTGATGCCTTCCGCCCGCAGGCGGTTCGCCCAGCCGATCACCGGCTCGGCCTCGAAGCAGAACTGCGTGGTTATCGCCATGCGCGCGTCGGTCCGGCTCTGGAAGGCGTTCTTCCAGCGGAGCGCCGCCATGGCATTGGCCTCGCCCGCCGCGTCGATGTCGCGACACCCCTCGGGATGGCCGGCGACATGCAGGTCGGTGAAGCCATGCGCGTCGAAGAGTCCGGTTTCCAAGAGCTGGGTGGAGTCGGAATAAGCGCCGCGCGGCGTGGAAATACCCCCGGCGAGCACCAGCGCCCGGCGCACGCCGACATCGGCGTAGGCGCCGACCATGCGGGCGAAGGTCGCCCGGTCGGCGATGCCGCGGGCGGCGAAATGCGGCGTGACGGCGAAACCTTCGTCGACCAGCCGGCGCGCGGTCGCCAGCATGTCGGAAAACTCGGTGCCGTCGATATGGGCGACATAGACGCGGGTCCCGGCCGGCAGCAGGGCGCGGAAATCCTCGATCTTCGCCGCGGTTCGCGGCATCACCTCGATCGAGAAATCCTCGAGCAGGCTGGCGGCCCCGGCATGGGGCGTGGTCGCGGGCCTGCGGATGAAGGAGAGGATGCTCGCCAAGGTTTGCTCCCGCGTTCAGGGTTCCGGTGTCGTCGCGGCCCAGCCGTCGTTTTCGATCAGGGCCTTGATCGCACCCGGACTAAACGCCGCTTCCAGTCTGGCCGCTTCGCCGTATGCGACATCCGCCGCTTCGCCTTCGACATGGTAGGGCTCCGCCTTTCGCCATTCGGCGAGATAGGCGTCGGCGTCGCGGGCCCCCACCTTCATCGCGCACCGATCGATCGCCTGTTCGAACCTTTCGGGCAGCTGGACCTTGGTCGCGCGCCGGCCGGAGCCGACGATGACCTGCGCCGGAATATCGCGCCAATAGACGATGGTGACGGCGGGCATCGCGTCTCTCCCGGGATGGTTAACCGGCTCCGCAGTTAGGCGTTGCCGGAAGGGCTTTCCAGCGGTATGTTGGCCGCTGCGAACATCATTGTCGGTATGGACCGGTGCACATGACCCAAGAGTCACAGGCTCTCCCGAGCCTTTCCTTCGAATTTTTCCCCCCGCATTCTCCCGAAGCCAGCCTGCGGCTGTGGCGCTCGGTGGAGCGTCTGGCGCCGCTGGCGCCGCGCTTCGTCTCGGTGACCTACGGCGCCGGTGGCACGACGCGGGATCGCACCAACGCGGCGATCCAGACCATCGTCGAGCGGGCGCGGCTGAACGTCGCCGGGCACCTGACCTGCGTCGGCGCCTCGCGGGACGAGACGCTGGAGGTGGCGCGCGGCTATGCGCGGCTCGGCGTGCGGCGGATCGTGGCGCTGCGCGGTGATCCGCCCAAGGGCGAGACTTGCTTCACTCCGCATCCCGAAGGTTTCGGCTCGGCGGCCGAACTCGTGACCGCGCTGCGGCGGATCGGGGATTTCGAGATTTCGGTCGCGGCCTATCCCGAGAAGCACCCGGAAGCGACCAGCCTCGCGACCGATATCGACAATCTGAAGCGCAAGCTCGACGCCGGAGCGAGCAACGCGCTGACCCAGTTCTTCTTCGACAACGAGGATTTCCTGCGGTTCCGGGACGCCGCCGCCGCCGCCGGCATCACGGCGCCGATCTATCCCGGCATCCTGCCGGTCGAGAATTTCCGCAAGATGGTGAATTTCGCCGGCCGCTGCCAGGCGCGGGTGCCGGACTGGATGCACACCGCCTTCGGTCGCGCCGAGACGCCGGAGGACGCCTATCAGCTGTCGGTGGCGCTCGCCTGCGATCAGATCGACGCGCTGATCGACGAGGGCGTGGATCATCTGCATGTCTATACGCTGAACAATCCCGACCTCACTTTCGACGTCTGCCGGACGCTCGGCTATGTCGCCGCGCCGCTCGCGGCCGCCGCGGATGGCTACGGCGCCGCCTGAACGGCGGGCGATCTTTACGTTTCATCAAGGATTTGGCGGGGGGTCCGAATGTGATCCCTCGCCTTTTTCGGGGCATTTCGCCCCGGTTCGACCATTTCCGAGGCATTTCTTGCCTTGGGCGACGGCGTCATGTAACGTTCAAACAAACCTGCGGAACCCTCCGCAATATATGAACTGGCTGTTACATGGCGCAGGACTTGACCGAGTCCGCGCAGGGGAATGTCGCGCTGGTATCCCGGCGCCAAAACTACAAGCCTGCGCGGGCTGAACCGGACCTATACGCGGCGCTCGATCTGGGCACCAACAGTTGCCGCATGCTGATCGCCACCCCGGACGCGGGCCATTTCCGCGTGATCGATGCCTTTGCCAAGTCCGTACGCCTCGGCTCGGGACTGGAGCGCACGGGGCACCTCTCGCGTGGCTCGATTTCACGCACTTTGTCCGCCCTCGAGATCTGCGCCGAGAAGCTGCGGCGCTACAAGGTTGGCAACGTCCGTCTCGTCGCGACCGAAGCCTGCCGGCGGGCCCGCAACGGCAACCACTTTCTCGCCATGGTGGCGCGCGAGACCGGTCTCCGGCTCGAGGTGATTCGGCCGGAGGAGGAGGCGCGGCTCGCGGTCATTTCCTGCGCGCCGCTCGTCTCGCAGGAGGCGAGCCAGGTACTGGTGTTCGACATCGGTGGCGGCTCGACCGAACTGGTCTGGATCGACCTCGCCGATGTCGCGCCCGAGGACCGGGCGAAGGCCATCGTCAATCTGCGGGTGAATGGCGAAGGCGGCGAGGCACGGGGCGCGCGAATCGTCGATTTCATTTCGGTACCGCTCGGCGTCGCGACGCTGCACGAGCGCTATGCCGACGTCGATAGCGATACTGCCCGCTTCGCACTGATGTCCTGGTATTTCGAGGAGCAGATCGTCGGGTTCAAACCCTATCTGCAGGCCTTGTCCGAACGCGAGACCGGGTTCCAGATGATCGGCACCTCGGGCACCGTGACCACGGTCGGCGCGGCGCATCTGGGGCTGAAGCGCTATGACCGGCGCAAGGTCGACGGGATGCATCTCACCTCGAAGGCGATCGACGCGGTGATCGGCCGCTTCCTGCGTCTGGGGCCGGAGGGGCGGCGCAACGACATCGGCCTCGCGCGCGATCGATCGGAGCTCATCATGTCGGGCGCCGCGATCCTGCAGACGCTGCTGCGGATCTGGCCGACCGAGTCGATGCGCGTCGCCGACCGGGGCCTGCGCGAGGGCATGCTCTTCGCGATGATGAGCGCCGACGGCGTCTTCACCACCGGCGTTCGGATGGAGTGAAGGCTCCTCCGGTCGGTCCTGTCCCCGGTCCTCAGGTTCGGTTGCCGAGGCGACGGGCGCGCTTGACCGCGGGGCGCCCGGAGCCGAAGAGGGGCGGGCGCGGCGCGGGGATCGGCATGAGCGGCGAGAAGAACAAGGGGTCGGGCCGCGGGCGGCGGGATCTCACCATCCGGGTCAAGACCGCGAAGGGGCGCAAGCTGTCCTCGACGCTCTGGCTGCGGCGCCAGCTCAATGATCCTTACGTGCAAAGCGCGCGGGCCGAAGGCTATCGCGGCCGCGCCGCCTACAAGATCATCGAGATCGACGACAAGTTCGGTTTCCTCAGGCCCGGCGCGCGGGTTGTGGATCTCGGCCATGCGCCGGGCGGCTGGAGCCAGGTCGCGGTCGCACGGGTCAACGCGCTCGGCGAGCGGCGCGGCAAGCCGGTGGGGCGCGTGCTCGGCATCGACCTGCAGGAGGTCGAGGCGATCCCGGGCGCCGAACTGCATGTGCTCGATTTCCTGAGCGAGGGCGCCGACGCGCTCGTGCGCGACTGGCTCGGCGGCCGGGCGGATGTGGTGATGTCGGACATGGCGGCGGCCTCCTCCGGCCATCCTCCGACCGATCACCTGCGGATCAGCGCGCTGGTCGAGGCGGCGATCGACCTCGCCGAGGAAGTGCTGGAGCCGGGTGGCACCTTCGTCGCCAAGGTGCTCGGCGGCGGCGCCGACGCCTCGCTGGTGGCGCGGCTGAACCGGATCTTCGCCAAGGTCCAGCATGTGAAGCCACCGGCGAGCCGCAGCGACTCCTCGGAAAAGTTCATCGTCGCCACGGGATTCCGGGGAAAGCCCGCCTGAGGCGGCGCCATCGGTCTCGCTATTTTGCACCGCGGCGAAATGCGCTAGTCTTCCGGCAAGCAATGGCGGGAGCATCATGACGTCGGCGATGACGGAGTCCGCGGAGGTTTCCAGCGCGACCATGGCGGCGCCCGCGCATGTCGCATTGTCCTATCAGGCGGAGGTCGACGGGCTTCGCGCGGTGGCCGTGGTCCCCGTGGTGCTGTTCCACGCGGGTTTCGTCGGCTTCTCCGCCGGCTATCTCGGCGTCGACGTGTTCTTCGTCATCTCCGGCTATCTCATCACCTCCCTGGTGCTGCGCGACATCGCGGCGGGGCGGTTCTCGGTCCTCGCCTTCTACGAGCGCCGGGCGCGGCGCATCCTGCCCGCGCTGTTCTTCGTGGCGCTCTGTAGCATTCCGCTCGCGCTCCTGCTCATGTTCCCCTGGCAGGTCGCCGATTTCGGCGAGAGCCTGACGGCGACCATGGGCTTCTATGCCAACCAGTATTTCCTCTCGACGCTCGACTATTTCCGCGAGGGATCGGACCATGCGCCGTTCCTGCATATGTGGAGCCTCGCGGTCGAGGAGCAATATTACCTGCTGGTCCCGCCCGTGCTGTGGCTCGCCTGGATGGCGGGGGCGCGGCGGGCGATGTTGCTCGGGCTGGCGCTGGCGGCGAGCCTGCTCAGCCTCGTCGGCGCCGCGCTGATCGTGACGCGGTGGCAGCAGACCGCCTTCTACATCTTTCCGACTCGCGCCTTCGAGCTTGGCGTCGGCTCGCTGCTGGCTCTCGCGCTGCTCGACCGACCGCGCCCGGAGGGACCGATGAACGGTCCGCTGGCGCTGCTCGGGCTCGGCATGGTGGTCGCGCCGATGCTGTTCCTGCCGTCCTGGGCGGTGCTGCCCTCCTGGCCGACGCTCGTTCCCTGCGTCGGCGCGGCGCTGGTGATCGCCTTTGCCAGCCCCGGAACCGCGGCGCACCGCCTGCTGGCCTCGCCGGTCCTCGTCGCGGTCGGGCTTGTCAGCTTCAGTCTCTATCTCTGGCACCAGCCGCTCTTCGCCTTCGCGCGGGTGTCGCGCGCCCATCCCTCCCCGGCGCTGATGGCCGGGCTGGCGCTGCTCGCCGTCGCACTCGCGGCGCTGACCTGGCGCTTCGTCGAGCGGCCGACGCGCCGGGCACCGATCTCGCGGCGCCGGGTCCTGCTGCTCAGCCTCGTCGGTCTGCTGGCGTTCGGCGCCGTCGGGCAACTGCTGGCGATCGGGGCCGGCCGATTGCACGCGGCCTCACCGACGGAGGCGCAGCTCGAGGTTTCGCCGCTGGTCCGCGGCGCCTATGTCGTAAGCCGCTACAACGCGCTGCCCCGCGACTTTTCGCACGCGGTTCCGGGGCAGAAGCGGCTGCTGATCATCGGCGACAGCCATTCGCAGGATTTCTACAACATGGTGCGCGAGACCGGCGCCTTCGACGACTGGGCGGTGGCGACCAGCTATATTCCGTATCGGTGCCAGACCTATTTCGGCCCCGAGGACGTCAGCGCGCTGATCCTCGCGTCAGACCTCCACCACTGCGCCGCCAACCGCGTGGCGGGGCCGGTGCCGGCGGAGGCGGACGTGATCGTGCTCGTCTCGAACTGGCGCGACTGGGCGGCGCGCCGGATCGGCGACACGATCGCCGCGCTCGGACTTCGGCCGGATCAGCGGTTGATCGTGGTCGGCGCCAAGGGCTTCGGCGATCTTTTCCTGCGGGGGTTCGTCGGCGAGAGCCCGGCGCAACTCGCCGGCGAGACGGCGTCGGCGCCGGCGGAGATCGTCGGGACCAATGCCGATCTGCGCACGGCGATGCCCGCCGGCGTCGGATTTGTCGATATGGAGCAGGTGCTCTGCCCCGGCGGCGTCTGCCACCTGTTCACGCCCGAGGGCGAACTCGTCAGCCACGACGGCGACCACCTGACCGAAACCGGCGCCAAGCTGGTCGGCGCGGAGCTGTTCCGGCAACCGGCGCTGCGGGGGTTCCTGACGCCGCCGTGAGCAAGGCTCGCCCGGCCCGCCGGTGAATGCGATGGACGCCGCCTTCGGCGCCGCCAAAGCCTTGCGGGCTTGCGCATTTCAACCTTAGCGGGAATCAAATCCTAACAGTCGGTTAACACGCCCTTGGGGGTAGATTCCTGTCAACCACAATATCTTGCGTCTGGAGGCAATAAATCTGTTGCGACTCGGGGGTGTTTCCCGTTTTCTGGTGCTCGGGCCAACCAAGGCCACAACATCTGGTGGCGCTTGGCGCCGGAGACCAGAGTACCGAAGGACCGAGGACAGAGCATGAAGATCGAACGTCGCTTCACGACCGAGGAAACCGGAGCCTATGGCGCGCTCACCTTCCGCGCCACCAGTTCGGAAATTCGCAATCCCGACGGTTCGATCGTGTTCCATCTGGACGATCTCGAAGTTCCCGAGAGCTGGAGTCAGGTCGCCTCCGATGTTCTGGCCCAGAAGTATTTCCGCAAGGCGGGGGTTCCGGCCGCGCTGAAGCGGGTGAAGGAGAAGGGCGTCCCGAGCTTCCTCTGGCGTTCGGTGCCGGATGAGGAGCGGCTGGCGATCCTGCCCGAGGACAAACGCTCGGTCGGCGAGACATCGGCGCGGCAGGTGTTCGACCGGCTGGCCGGCGCCTGGGCCTACTGGGGTTGGAAGGGCGGCTATTTCTCGTCCGAGGCCGACGCCCGCGCCTATTACGACGAAATGCGTTTCATGCTGGCCGCGCAGATGGCGGCGCCGAACAGCCCGCAGTGGTTCAACACCGGGCTGCACTGGGCCTATGGCATCGACGGTCCGGGGCAGGGCCATTATTACGTCGATTTCCAGAGCGGCGAGCTGACCAAATCCTCCAGCGCCTACGAGCATCCGCAGCCGCATGCCTGCTTCATCCAGTCGGTCGGCGACGATCTCGTCAACGAGGGCGGGATCATGGACCTCTGGACCCGCGAGGCGCGGCTGTTCAAGTACGGCTCCGGCACCGGTACCAACTTCTCCTCGCTCCGCGCCGCGAACGAGCGGCTGGCGGGCGGCGGCAAGTCCTCGGGGCTGATGTCCTTCCTCAAGATCGGTGACCGCGCGGCGGGTGCGATCAAGTCGGGCGGCACCACGCGCCGCGCGGCGAAGATGGTGATCTGCGACCTCGACCATCCGGATATCGAGGAATTCATCAACTGGAAGGTCATCGAGGAACAGAAGGTGGCGAGCCTCGTCGCCGGCTCCAAGATTCACGAGGCGCGGCTGAACGAGATCTTCGCCGCGATCCGCGCCTGGGACGGCGCCGAGGCGGATGCCTTCGACCCCAAGACCAATCCCTCGCTCAAGGCCGCGATCCGCTCGGCCAAGAAGTCGATGGTGCCGGAGACCTACGTCAAGCGCGTGCTGCAATATGCCGGGCAGGGCTATGCCTCGATCGAGTTCCGCACCTATGACACCGATTGGGACAGCGACGCCTATCTCACCGTATCGGGCCAGAATTCCAACAATTCGGTCCGCGTCACCGACGCCTTCCTGAAGGCGGTGCGCGAGGATGCCGACTGGGCGCTGGTCCGGCGGATCGACGGCAAGATCGCCAAGACGCTGAAGGCGCGGGATCTGTGGGACCAGATCGGTCACGCCGCCTGGGCCTGCGCCGATCCGGGCGTGCAGTTCCACGACACGATCAATGCCTGGCACACCTGCCCCGAGGACGGGCCGATCCGCGCGTCGAACCCTTGCTCGGAATACATGTTCCTCGACGACACGGCCTGCAACCTCGCCTCGCTGAACCTGCTCACCTTCCTGCGCGGCGAGACGTTCGACGCCAAGGCCTATGTCCACGCCACCCGCCTCTGGACGCTGACGCTCGAAATCTCGGTGCTGATGGCGCAGTTCCCGAGCGCCCGGATCGCGGAGCTCAGCTATCGCTTCCGCACGCTCGGCCTCGGCTATGCCAATATCGGCGGCCTGCTGATGACCCTCGGCCATGGCTATGACAGCGCCGAGGGCCGGGCGCTCTGCGGCGCGCTGTCGGCGGTGATGACCGGCGAGGCCTATCGGACCTCGGCCGAGATGGCGGGCGAGCTTGGCGCCTTTCCGGGCTACGCGGCGAACGCGGCGCACATGAGCCGGGTGATCCGCAACCACCGCCGCGCCGCGACCGGGGCGCTGACCGGCTACGAGGGGCTGGCGGTGCCGCCGGTCGCGCTCGATCACGAGAATTGCCCGGACCGCGCCTTGCTCAACCTCGCGCATATGGTGTGGGACGAGGCGGTGGAGCTGGGCGAGAAGCACGGCTTTCGCAATGCCCAGGTGTCGGTGATCGCGCCGACCGGGACCATCGGCCTCGTCATGGATTGCGACACCACCGGCATCGAGCCCGACTTCGCGCTGGTGAAGTTCAAGAAGCTGGC
>NZ_CALAGI010000152.1 GCF_937891315.1 uncultured Amaricoccus sp.
CCGGAGACCCGGCTTTGCGGAAAAGCGCACGTCCGTATTTGCGGAGGAGCAGGACGGTCGCCGCCTCGCAGGCGTCATAGGCCGTCTTCCAGTCCCAGGCGCCGGTGGCGTCCGACGTGCCGAAGGCGGTCTCCATCGCCGCACGCAGGGCGGCGGCGTCGACGCGCTCGCCGCGTTCGAGATGAGGCAGGAGCTGGCCGGCGGCCGCGAGGATGGCGGCGGCGGGTTCGGGATTGGAGCCGAGCGGAAGCGGCGCGGCGGCGGTCGCCGCCGCGGATGCGGAAATCATGGTCATGGTGGGAACCTCAAGGAGAGCGGAAAAAGGCGAGCCCGCGCGGCGCTCTCTCTCGACCGCACCGGCTCAAACCCGTCCCGGCGGCCCTCTCACTCTCAAGGCGCCCACATGGAAAAAGCGCCCGACCGTGAGGTGGGGCGCTTTTCGAGGGGATCAGTGCCAGAGCCCATCCGCGATCTCGGAGGCGACGAGCGTGCGGGCCTTGCGGATCAGATCATCGCCGCAGGTATCGACATGGCCGAAGAACCGCGCGCGAGCGCCGTTCGCGGTCCAGTCGGCATAGGCGCAATATTCCCGAGCATCGGATCGAAACGCCCGCATGTCGTCGGCCCAGTGAGGCTTGGGCTCGACGACGACGGTGAGGCCGCCTCTGGTCTCCGGCCAGGGCAGAGACCGTTCATGCGGCGGATGCTGGCGATCCGCCGCGAAGATGGCGTCGATGTCGGTCATGGCGCCTCTCCCGTCTCGGGCCGCACGAAGCCTTCGGGATCGTCGGGATCGGGCGGCAGATAGGCGTCGTAGGGATTGCCGTCGGCGAGATGGCCGAAGGGCGTGAAGACGTAGTCGCCGTTGTCCCGCCCCACGGCGCAGATGACGTAGCGCGGGCTGCCCGTCACCGCGTCGAGGCACTCCATGAGGGCGAGATTGCCGTCGCCCGCCGCGCGCAGCAGGGTCTGGAAATTGCTCCGGGCATGGGAGGGGATGCTCATAGCGGACCTCCCTCGTCGGAGAGGGTCTGGGCAAGCCAGCCATCGGTGTAGATCCAGTCCACGGTCTCGCCGGTGGCGAGGTCGAGGACATGGGCGCCGCCGCCGAACCCGTCGAGACGCGGCCGCGAGCAGGTGTTGGCGTATTGGAAGCCCCATCTGCCGGTGAGGCCGAACTCGGCGGCGCAACGCTTCACGAACTGGATGAGGCGCTCGGGATCGCCGGTCAAGTCGTCGCGCATCCAGAGTTCGGTGCCGCCGTATTGCGGCTCGATCGACAGAAGGAAGCCCTCGGAGGGTGGTTCCTCCGACGCGCCTTCCGCGGACAGCGTGTTGTAGAGATCGAGCGCGCGGGCGGCGTTCTCGGGCGTGCCGACGTCGAGCAGGCACGAGAAATGGGTGAAATAGTTGGCCATGACAGGCTCCTGAAACGAGAAAGCCCGGCGCGATGGCCGGGCTCGGTTGAGGGATGATCGAAGGGGTCAGTAGCCGAACCGCCAGGATGGCCAGGGCTGGCCATCGTCGGCGGCGGCGACGGCTTCCGGCAGATAGCCGGCCTCGCCTTCGACCAGGGTTGGATCGCGCACCGGCGTTTCGTCGATGACGGTGACGCAAACGACGAGACCGTCTTCGACTTCGACGTGGACGGGCACGAGATACTGAAAGACGACGCGGCGCGTGGCGGACGGGTCGGGTTCAATCATGGAAGGTCTCCTTGCGAAGATGCGGGGAAGCGACCTCTCGCCGCTCCCCCGCCGTGAGGGTCATTCGGCAGCGATCGTCAGGGCGTCCTCGTCCTCGATCTCTTCGGCATCCTCGTCGCCGTCCTCGCTGAGGAAGGCCGGCAAGGCGGCCTCGTCGTCGGCGTCGGCCTCCGCGCCCGGTTCGATGACCTCCCCGTCATGGGGATCGATCAGGCGCAGCGGCTCGGGCAGCCAGGCGGTGTCGGCCAGCAGGCGCTCGGCCTCCTTGGCCATGTCGCCCTTCTTCAGATGGTCGATGAGTTGGGCGGCCCGTTCGCCGGCGCCCTCCCGGACGGCTTCGAGGATGCGGGGCTTGGTGACGCGGCCGAGATAGTTGCCGACCGTCGGCCTCCAGCCCGCCACCACCATGTCGAGGCCAGTGGCGCGCGCCAGCCGGTCGGCCTGGGCGAGGCGGACATCCAGCCCATGCTGGCTGACGCCCGATCCGTAGGGGTTCGGCCGCTCGAACAGCGCGTTCACGCCGAAGCTGACGCAATGGGCGAGCAGATCGAGGCGCGTGCCCGGATCGAGATCGGTGAGCCAGTCCCACAGCGCCTGGTCGTCGGCGGGAACGTGATCGCCCCAGCGCCCGTGCCGCTCGGCGATCTCGTGCGCCGCGCCGCTGTCCTTCAGCTCCTCCGGTTGGGCGGAGAAGAAGACGTGGCGGACGCTGGCCTCGAGGCAGCCCGTCGGCGCGGGTCGCCGGAAGGTATCGCTGACCAGCTTGTGCAGCAGCATGGTCATGGCGACGTCGGGATGCTCGGCGAGCGCGTTACGCAGCGCCAGCGTGCGATGCGCGGTCAGCTCGATGACGAGGCGCTCGGGCAGCGGCTTGATGCCGTCCTCCTCGTCGTCTTCCGGCTCCGCGGCCTGGCCGCCGACGGTGACGACGGCGCGTTGAACGGCGGGCGTGGCCGAATGGCGGGTGTCGCCGTCCGTCT
>NZ_CALAGI010000153.1 GCF_937891315.1 uncultured Amaricoccus sp.
TCAGGTCGTACTTGGCGCGGGACGGGTCGTTGATGTCGCCGGTGTAGCAGATCGCGGCTTCGCAGATCTTGCCGGAGTCGATGACGGCGTCCATGGCGACGCGCATGTTCTCGACCCAGTTGAGCGAGTCGAAGACGCGGAATACGTCGATGCCGGAAGCGGCGGCCTGGGCGACGAAGGCTTGGACGACGTTGTCGGGGTAGTTCGTGTAGCCGACGCCGTTGGAGGCGCGGAGCAGCATCTGGGTCAGGAGGTTCGGCATCGCGGCGCGTAGGTCGCGCAGACGCTGCCATGGGCATTCCTGGAGGAAGCGGTAGGCGACGTCGAAGGTGGCCCCGCCCCAGCACTCGACCGAGAACAGGCCGGGGAGCATGTGGGCGTAGGCCGGCGCGACGCGGACCATGTCGTGGGAACGCATACGCGTGGCGAGGAGGCTCTGGTGGCCGTCGCGCATGGTGGTGTCGGTGACGAGCAGGCGTTCCTGCGCCAGCATCCAGTCGGCGACGCCCCGGGCGCCCTTCTCCTCGAGGAGCTGGCGGGTGCCGGGGGGGGCCGGGTCCGTCGAGACGACGGGCGGGCGCGGGGCACGGGCCTCGGCCGGGGGCTTCGGGCGGCCGGCGGTCTCGGGGTGGCCGTTGACCGAGATGTCGGCGATGTAGGTGAGGATCTTCGTCGCCCGGTCGCGGCGGGCGTTGAAGTGGAAGAGCTCGGGCGTGTTGTCGATGAACTTGGTCGTATAGGTGTAGTCGAGGAAGGTCGGGTGCTTGAGCAGGTTCTCGACGAAGGCGATGTTGGTCGAGACGCCGCGGATGCGGAACTCGCGCAGCGCGCGGTCGAGGCGGGCGATCGCCATCTCGGGGGTGGGCGCCCACGCCGTGACCTTTTCCAAGAGCGAGTCGTAGTAGCGGGTGATGACGGCGCCGGAGTAGGCGGTGCCGCCGTCGAGACGGATGCCCATGCCGGTGGCGCCGCGGTAGGCGGTGATGCGGCCGTAGTCGGGGATGAAGTTGTTCTGCGGGTCCTCGGTGGTGATGCGGCACTGGATGGCGTGGCCGTTCAGGATCACGTCGGCCTGGGTCGCGGCGCCCGTCGCCTCGGCGATCGTCGCGCCCTCGGCCAGCAGGATCTGCGCGCGGACAATGTCGATCCCGGTCACTTCCTCGGTCACGGTATGCTCGACCTGGACGCGGGGATTGACCTCGATGAAATAGGCCTTGCCGGTGTCGCGGTCCATCAGGAACTCGACGGTGCCGGCGCATTCGTAGTTGGCGAAGGCGCAGATCTTGCGGCCGAGTTCGCAGATCTCCTCGCGCTCCTTCTGCGTCAGATACGGAGCGGGCGCGCGCTCCACGACCTTCTGATTGCGGCGCTGCACCGAACAGTCGCGCTCCCACAGGTGGTACATGCCGCCGTATTTGTCGCCGAGGATCTGGACCTCGACATGGCGGGCGTTGAGGATCATCTTTTCGAGGAAGCCCTCGCCGTTGCCAAAGGCGTTGATCGCCTCGCGGCGGCCCTCCAGCACCTTTTCCTCGAGTTCGTCCGGCCCCATGATCGGGCGCATGCCGCGGCCGCCGCCGCCCCAGCTCGCCTTGAGCATGAAGGGATAGCCGACCTGCTCGGCCATCTTGCGCACTTCGGCCATGTCGTCGGGAAGGACCTCGGTCGCGGGGATCACCGGCACACCCGCCTCGATCGCCACGCGACGGGCGCTGGCCTTGTCGCCGAGCATGCGCATGGTCTCGGCCTTCGGGCCGATGAAGGTGATGCCGGCGGCGACGCAGGCATCGACCAGGTCCGGGTTCTCGGACAGGAGGCCGTAGCCGGGGTGGATGGCATCGGCGCCGGCCATTCGGGCCACGCGGATGATCTCGGGAATCGAGAGATAGGCGGCGACCGGACCGAGCCCCTCGCCGATGCGATAGGCTTCGTCGGCCTTGAAGCGGTGGAGGCTGAGCTTGTCTTCCTCGGCGAAGATCGCGACCGTGCGCTTGCCCATTTCGTTGGCAGCGCGCATAACGCGGATGGCGATTTCTCCGCGGTTTGCGATCAGGATCTTCTTGAAGTTCTTCATCCGCGGTGGCCCCCGAAACTGCGCGAAAATTGATTCGTAGCCTACCGCGGCGCAACATACAATTCTGCTTTGCGGGCGGGCGTCAGACGATGGTCCGATCGCCGCGACGTGATCCCGCGACGCCGCGACGAGCGATTTCCGAAGGAAAATTTCGCTTGGCGGCGGGGTGGGCGCCGCCGCCGTGACGCACGCCGCGGCGCTCAACCCTGAACGCGACCGCGGCAAGAAAAGTTATACCGGGGGTTGATCCGCGGACTGATGACAAGCGCGCTCCGCGCGGCTAGAGACGATTTGGGGGCCTGCGCGCCTCCGGTCGCATGGGTGAGCGTCTGGCCGCATGACGGCGCTTGAGAAATATGTCCGGCTGGAGGCGCTCGGCCTCTGGCGCGAGAGCGCGGAGGCCGTGCCGCGCGAGGTGGTCGTCTCCTTCGGCAGTGCGACGCTGGTGCTGACCGATCTCGCGGACCGCCCGCTCGGCCACTGGGCGCTGGCCGGGGCGCAACCCACGGGCAGGACGGCTGATGGCGCCACCGTCTATTCGATGACGCTCGAAGGTGACGAGACGCTGACGCTGCGCGATCCCGAGATGATCGCGGCGATCGCGGCGGTGTCGCGCGCCTATCGCGGGGCACCCGGAACGCCGACGCCTCGGCCGCGGTTCCCGGTCGGCCTCGCCATCGTGGCGCTCGCGCTCGCCGGGGCGCTGGTCTACGGGCCGGATCTCGCACGGGACCTCGCCATCCGCATGGTGCCCCCCGAGCAGGCCGAGGAATTCGGCGACCGCATGCTGATCGGCCTGCAGGATACACGGGGCGCGCTCTGCGCCGAGCCCGCCGGCCTGCGGGCGCTCGCGCATCTCTCCGACGGGGTGGCGGATGGCGCGCCGCTGCGGGTGCTCGATCTCGGCGGGGCCGGGCCGGTCGCGGTGCTGCCCGGACCGACGGTGCTGATCGACCGCGCCGCCCTTGGCGCGGCGCGGTCGCCGGACGAACTGGTCGGCTGGATCACCGCGGCGCTTGGCGCCGATCCGGCGGGCCGGCCGGTGCGCGACCTGATGCGCGCCGCCGGGCCGGTCGCCAATCTGCGCTACATCCTGACCGGTGAGCTCTCCGATCCGGCGCTGGGCGCGGCGGCGACCGCCGCGCTTTCCGCGCCGCCGGTGGCGCAGGGGTTCGTGCCGGCGTCGGGGCAGGCCGCCGCGACCCTGACCGATCAGGACTGGGTCGCGCTGCAGGGCATCTGCGGCTGAGGCCGCCGCCTAACCGTCGAAGATCCGCCCGTCGCGCAGGCGCAGCACGCGGTCCATCCGCCCGGCGAGCTCCAGATTGTGCGTCGCGATCAGCGCGGCGAGGCCCGTGCTCCGCACCAGATCCGTCAGCACCGCGAACACCCGCTCGGAAGTTTCCGGATCGAGATTGCCGGTCGGCTCGTCCGCGAGCAGCAGCCGGGGGCCGTTGGCCAGCGCCCGGGCAAAGGCGACCCGCTGCTGCTCGCCGCCCGACAGTTCCGCCGGCCGATGCCCGACCCGCGCCGCCAGCCCGACCGAGGCCAGCAGGTCGCCGGCCCGCGCCGCCGCCGTCCGGCGCGCTACCCCGGCCGCGCGCATCGGCAGCGACACATTCTCCAGCGCGGTGAATTCCGGCAGCAGGTGATGAAACTGGTAGACAAAGCCGATCGTGTCGCGACGGAGGCGCGTTCGGCCCTCGTCATCGAGCCCGCCGGCCGCGCGGCCCGCCACCCGCACCTCGCCGGCGGTGGGTGTGTCGAGCAGGCCCGCGATATGCAGGAGGGTCGATTTGCCGGTCCCGGACGGCGCGACCAGCGCCACCATCTCGCCCTCGGCGATCGCGAGATTGGCGCCGTCGAGCACCACCACCGCGCGGTCGCCGTCATGGTAGGTCTTGCCAACCGCCTCGATCCCCAGCGCCTCATTCATAGCGCAGCGCCTCCACCGGATCGAGCCGGGCGGCGTTGCGCGCCGGGATCAGCGTGATGACGAAGGAGAGCAGCAGCGCCATCCCGGCCACCGCCGCGACATCGCCGGGACGGAGGCGCGCGGGGATCTCGGTCAGATAGCGGATCTCGGGATTCCAGACGGAGCCGCCCGAGATCCATTCCACCACCGCCTGGATGTCCTGGATGAAGAAGGCGAAGAGGCAGCCGAGGATGACGCCGAGCAGCGTGCCGACGACGCCGATCAGCGAGCCGCAGAGAAAGAAGATCCGCATGATCGCACCCCGGGTCAGCCCCATGGTGCGCAGGATGCCGATGTCGCGGCCCTTGTTCTTCACCAGCATCACCAGACCCGAGATGATGTTGAGCGCCGCGATCAGCACCACGAGCGACAGGATGATGAACATCACCCGACGCTCGACATCGAGGGCCGAGAGAAAGGCGCCCGAAGCCTCGCGCCAGGTCCAGAGCTGGCCGCGCGGGCCGGCGGCTTCGGTCAGCGCGGGGCGGAGATCCTCGACGCGGTCGGGGTTGGACAGCATCACCTCGATCTCGTCGGCGCCGCCCTCGCGGTTGAAATAGCTCCGCGCCTCGTCGAAGGGCATGTAGACCCGCGTGCGGTCGATGTCGTAGCGGCCGACGCCGAAGATGTAAGCGATGGTATAGTCGCTGATCCGGGGCTGGGTGCCGAAGGGCGTGTCCATGCCGTCCGGCGAGATGAGGGTGATCGCGTCGCCGACGCCGACGCCGAGTTCGCGGGCGACGCCGACGCCGATGGCGATGCCGCCGGGGAAATCGGCGAGCGTGCCGGCGAAGGTCTCGGGATTGGCGACGAGCGGGATCTTCGCGAGATCCTCGGGCCGGATGCCGATCACCTCGACGCCCGCCGCGCGGCCATTGGCCGAGGCCATGACCTGCCCCCGGATCAGCGGCGCGGCCGAGGTCACCCCCGGCACCGCCGCCAGCCGGGCCACCATCGCGTCATAGTCGACGATCAGCCGGTCAGGCCGCCCCTCGGCGTCGAAGCCGGTCTGATAGACCGTGACATGGGCGTTCGCGCCAAGGATCCGCTCGGCGAATTCCTCGCGGAATCCGATCATTACCGCCTGCACCACGATCAGCGTGGCGACGCCGAGCATGACCCCGATCAGGGCGTACCAGGCGATGACCGAGATGCCGCCTTCCTTGCGGCGGGCGCGGAGATAGCGCCAGGCGATCAGCCATTCGAAGGCGGCGAAGGGGGCGGGAGTCGCGGACAAGAGCATCACCTCGGCGTTGCGGGCCGGAACCTGATGGCGCATCTGCGCGACGTCAACCCGGTTTCGGGGGCGGGTGCGTTCCACGGCCACCACCGTCGACATTTGCCGAAATCTTGACCGGAGGCGCCAAACGGCGTTAACTATCTAGTATTGACCGATTCATTTATTGGGTGGGATGAACAAATGGCAATGAACGACGACGGCTTGCGTTCACTTTACGATCTGGCCCGATCGACCCCTTCGCTCAACGAACTGGCGCCGCAGGGCGCCGTGGGCGGGGCCTGCATCTCGGTGCGTCCGGGGCGGGCGGACTTCTGCGGCGAGTTAACGAAATCCGAATGCGCCTTTGTCGACAAGACCCTGAGGGACAAGGGCGAGGGCTTTGCGTCTTGGTTCCCCGGCCCGTGCAAGAGCTAGCACGATCATGACCTGTCTTTCCAGCGCGGCCGGCATGGTGCTCGGACTGGCACTGCTTGGCTGCACGAACGCACGATACAATGTCCCCTATGCGGGCGACAGGGACAATGCCGCCCCGAGCGCGCAGGACATCACCATCCAGATCCAGTGCGAATTGATGGATCTCGTGCGTCGGGATTCACCTTATCATCACAGTATGTTTCTCGATAAGGCCGATCTTACTGTTGCTGCCAACCTCGAGCTTACCGTAAATAGTTCAGGGAACATCATTCCGACGGCGGTGGCCTTCGACGGCGATCCGTTTGGATTGGCACTCGGTGCCAAGCTCGGAAGGGAGGTTGAAAGAACGTTCAGCAGAACGGTCTCGTACGACACTTCCGACTACGGTAGTCTGACAGTAAAAAGCCCGGAATACGGAGATTGCATTAGAAACAGATCCAGGTTTTCTGGAACGTTCGGTATAGGAGATTTGGTAGATCTCGCTATAAGTACAGGAAAGATCAGTCCGACCGACAAGTTTGGAGGTTCATTCTCGCTCAAGGTCACACGAAACTTGGGATCAATCGGTCCGGCGTGGCACTATGCCTCCGGAAGTACCATTGGCGCCCTTGGGAACCTGGACGACGTGACCACGAACAAAATCACGTTCGGGTTCAGTTCCACGCCGCCAAATCCCTCGACCAGCCAGATCGCCCAAGCGTCGGTGCGCGCGCAAGAGTATCTGAACACGTTGCTCCTTCAGCCGAGACAATAAAGGCGCGGTTGATCGTGCGCGTTCGGATGTATGGGCGGCCCGTCTCGATGACCCGGCCTCCTTCCGACTGGAGTGTGCTCTTGGCCCGTGTAGTAGCAGACGTCGCCGACGGGGCGGGCGCCTTCGACGACCTCGATCGCGGGGGGCTCGGCCTTCCCGGGCCGTGGACTCGCGGATCGGACGCCCGCTTCGGTCGGAGGGCCGCCGGGTTTGTGCATCCGCAAACCATCGGGATGGTGTCAAAGCGTCAGCGGTCGGCGTAGATCGCGCGCAACCGTGCCACCGCGGCCTCGGGGGTCAGTTCCTCGCTCTCGCCGGTGCGGCGCGAGGTGAGTTCGACCTTGCCGGCGGCGAGGCCGCGCGGGCCGACGGTGAGGCGCCATGGCAGGCCGATGAGGTCCATCGTCGCGAATTTCGCCCCCGCCCGCTCGTCGCGGTCGTCATAGAGCGGGTCGATGCCGGCGGCGGTCAGCGCGGAATAGAGCCCCTCGCAGGCGGCGTCGGTGGCGGCGTCGCCCTGGCGCAGGTTGACGATGCCGGCGCCGAAGGGGGTCACGCCCTCCGGCCAGATGATGCCCTTGTCGTCGTGGCTGGCCTCGATGATGGCGCCGACGAGGCGGGAGACGCCGATGCCGTGGCTGCCCATCTGGACGGGGACGCGCTCGCCGGCCTCGTTCACCACCACCGCCTTCATCGGCTCGGAATATTTGGTGCCGAAGAAGAAGATCTGCCCGACCTCGATGCCGCGGCCCTCGACGCGGCGGTCCTCCGGCACCTCGGCGAAGGCGTCCGGGTCGTGGCGTTCGTCGGTTCGCGCATAGGGCGCGGTCCAGGTATCGACGATCGCCGAGACGGCGGCGCGATCGGCATAGTCGATCGCACGGTCGCCGAGGGTGAGGTCGGTGACGGCGCGGTCGTAGAAGACGGCGCTTTCGCCGGTGGGGGCGAGGACGAGGAATTCGTGGGTATGGTCGCCGCCGATCGGGCCGCCGTCGGCGCGCATCGGGATCGCCTTCAGGCCCATGCGCTCGTAGGTGCGGATATAGCTGACCATGTGGCGATTGTAGGCATGCAGCGCGTCTTCGACCGTCAGGTCGAAATTGTAGCCGTCCTTCATCAGGAACTCGCGGCCGCGCATGACACCGAAGCGCGGACGGGTCTCGTCGCGGAACTTCCACTGGATGTGGTAGAGCGTCAGCGGCAGCTCCTTGTAGGAACCAACCGACGAGCGGAAGATGTCGGTGATCAGCTCCTCGTTGGTCGGGCCATAGAGCATGTCGCGCTGATGGCGGTCCTTGATGCGCAGCATCTCGGCGCCGTAGTCGTCGTAGCGGCCGCTCTCGCGCCAGAGGTCGGCGGATTGCAGGGTGGGCATGAGGAGCGGGATGTGGCCGGCGCGCTGCTGCTCCTCATGGACGATCTGCTCGATCCGCCGCAGCACCTTGAAGCCGAGCGGCAGCCAGGAATAGATGCCCGCGCTCGCCTGGCGGATCATGCCGGCGCGCAGCATCAGCCGGTGGCTGGCGATCTGCGCCTCGGCGGGGGTTTCCCGCAGCACCGGCAGGAAATATCGGGTCAGGCGCATGGGGATCACTCACTTCGGGCGGCGGAGGTCCGAGGATTAGGCGAAGCCCTTGACCCGCGCAATCCCGCGAATCCGACGGTCCGCTATGCAGTCAGAGAATTTCCGCGTTGCATTCCACGCTCAAAACTGGTTATTTGCCGGCGGCGGAGGATAGGCGGGGATTCAGGGAACCAAGGTCAGCCCACGCGCGGCACCGGTTCAACCTGGGCTCATGAATGACCGATCCAAGCTGGCCCAAGTCTTGGGGGGAACAGTTGAAAGGCGGTCTGCGCAAGGCAGGCCGCTTTTTTCGTTTCAGCCTGTCTCGTTGACCCCGCGCCATCGCCGAAGGCCGCCTGTGCTTTGCGTCGCCCGCGGTGATACCGGGTCCGTTTGACGGGTCCGGATCGAGATGTCTTCGCGGGCCGCTCTTGGGGGGCGCCAGTGGCGCGCCCGCGGTCCGCGCGCCCGGAGCAAGCT